>NZ_BAWZ01000005.1:0-147064 GCF_000698105.1 Geomicrobium sp. JCM 19037
CCGTTGCACTTGTGCTCTGGAGTGTAAAGAAAACACGGTGGCTGTCTTTTAGCCACCGATGTTGCGCTTATAGTCTGGACTGCCTAGAAAACACGGTGGTCGCCTTTTGACCTCCGATGTTGCCCTTGTACTCCGGACTGCAACCATCCGCCTGCAGTGGAAAGCAACAACAAACTGAGTAATTAGGAAAATGTTACGTTTATTCTTTATAGACTTAGTCGGCAGAGCGGTCATTCATCTTTTTAATTAAGGAATAGATGTCTTCAGGTTTGTAAAACTCGACGGGTGTAGCGCCTTTTTCGAATGTAAGCTCATCGGCTTCGGCGATGAGTACATATCGTCCGTTTAGTTTTGCGATGTGTAAGCTTTCGCCAAAGTCGGCAAGCAAGCCTTTAACTTCAGTTTCACCGAGCTTTACCTGAATCCGGGCTTCAGGGGTTTGTTCAACGATTTGCGCGGATGCTTCGACGACTTGATGGGTTTCAAGGTGCTCATTGATTTCACGCTTATCGCTCGTTTCCCACTCATCGAGGGAGCGCTCCCAGTTCACTTTCTCTTCGCTTTCTTCTGTAAAGCTCTCTGAAATGTGCTCGGTCATCATTTCCTTCACCTGTTCTCTCATCATGACGGGGACGCTGTCTCCGTACTCAACAAATGCGAGGAAGTCTTGGAAGTAACGAGCATGAGAGGCTTGGTGAATCTTCAGCTCCGCAGGTTGAACCATTCCTTCTTCAATCATGAACGGATATTGAATCGACTTCATATTTTTCGTAGTGATGGCGTACTCGATCTTTCGCAAAAGCTCGATTCATCGCTAATGGACGCCACTTTTGGTTCGAAATCACATTTTAAGATGAAAACGAACTCGTCGGAAAAATACTTTTTAGGCACAGCGGAAGCGACGAGAAATACACCGCCACGAACCGCAGCAGTCTCCGTGTATAGTTTTGCGAAGGCGTTGCTATGTTCGGTGAAAACGTCGCTCGTTTCTGCACGGATCGTCTTTTGAAACAACGCGTAATTCGGGTTCGAATCAAGAGGATAGTCGGCCTCTGTTAGAAACCGCCCAATTTTCGTTGGTACTTGATCAGACTTCGGATGGTGCTCTGCTTTTCGTTTGACAATTTTCTTTAACTCACCGTCGAGAAAGTCCTTCAGTTCACTTTCGTCAAACTGGTCTTGGTCTAAGGTTTGGTAATGTTTATAGTAACGGCTCGCGTCATCGCCACTACCCTCAACTTCAATCACATAAAATGATAGAAACTTCACATTAAACTCCATTTAATCCCACCTCTTGATGTACGCAACAAGTATACGCACAGAAAAGGGACAAATCAATGGATGAATAATGGAATATAAATAAAGATCCCAAGCAATGAAATGACAGAAAGAAGTAGAATTCCTTTCCAACGTTTCCGTCTAAGGATGAGAGTGGAGACGATCATCCCTTGGATGAAAATTAGCGTAGCGCCACTGACCGTCAAAAATATTGAACCGAGAAATGCTCCTCCAATGTTGATGAGTATACCGAGAGGCATTAGACCGATGAGTAAAATGAGGGACGGGCTTGTTTTAATTTTTTGAAGAATTTCTTTGCGTTGTTCTTCCGAAAATGTATCAAATTCAACGAGGCAAACCATCCAGTAATCATAAGAATGGCGCCAGTCACAGTAATCGCTCTCATTAAAAAACCTCCTAGAAATGGTTTTTCCATTTGTGGAGGAGTTCAAACGTGAGGTGTAAACGTTTGGCTGTTCAACGCTTTGTTGAACAGCCATAAATGATTGTGTTGTTAGTGGCGAGCGGCATCACGAACCGCTTGGTTTCGTTCAAAGTTGGTTAGATTCGTACTAGCATTAAATGGAGCAAGAGTATCTTGGTCTAACGGTCGATACCGAACATGGAACTCTTCATCGTAATCAGAAGATTCCTCTTCAGTAACGACTTGCATTCCCCTAATCCAAGTCTCGAGATCATAGTTTCCTCGTTCAATAATTTCTGCTAGCATCGTCAGCGATTGGGTGAGTTCAGCTAGACAGTCAAGGCCATTGCTTAAAATGATGCCTTTGCGTCGTGCTTTCTGCACAGATGTTCCATTCGATAGGAATTTTGCTGATACCGGAAATCAATCGAACAGCCAATTCGGTCCCAGTTAAATTGGAAATCTTTAATTTTTAGTCGTTTCATCGTCTTCAGAAGTTTACGTTCGTACGAATTTTGTTCTTTTAACGGTACCCATTTCAGCAATCCTCTCACCTTCCCTCTCTTGTTATTACACATTTCTCCAAGAACTGAACATCCCCTCTAAATAAGTTTTTACACAAATCGACGGTTTCTAGCATTGCACGGTGCAAAACGCGAAATGTCTATCGGGGAGAAGGTTTTCATAGAAAGTAGAATTCGACAAAAAAGCGAGAAACCGTCAAAATAATGACAGCTTCTCGCTTTTAGAATTTATTCATCATCAAACGTATACGTGTGAAATCGTTCATTCTCAAGACGTTCCACGGCCTCTTTATTTCCTTCGCGATATAACCGCTCATGCTCAGGAAATGTCGCGCCGAACTGCGAGTAATGAGCTTTTAACGTTTGAATTTTTTGTTCGATATACGGTTTGATCGAGTAAACCACATCTGGGTTGTCCTTTGTGATCGCCACGCCCCAAAACCGTGGGCGTGTTTCTTTTGGCATTGCAGCTAGAGCATTTTTAACAGCTTCCGCTGTTGCATCATGGTCAGGGTGCACACCGTGTTCGGGATAAAATGAGATGACGACGGAAGGGTTTAATTCTTGTACAAGGTCCGTTACAACACTTTCCAATACGCCATCTTCAAGAAACTCCAATGTTTTATCGCGAAAACCCATCATTCGTAGGTCGGTGAGTCCCATCGCTTTTCCCGCTTCAAGTAACTCCCGCTCGCGAATCTCTCGAAGTGATTCACGGTTTGCGATTGGCGGATTCCCAACGTTCCTCCCCATCTCACCGAGAGTAAGGCAAGCGTAAGTGAGCGGTGTTCCTGTAGCGACTTGTCCTGCCATCGTCCCGGACACCCCGAAGGCTTCGTCGTCCGGATGTGGAAAAATGACAAGGACATGTGTTTCATCGTGCATGTTCAATTCCTCCTTAGTCATATTGAAACGGTTGCTCAGACAATTCAAGTGTAACCGCAATCTTTCCGTCTTGATTGAGGCCGGCAAGAATGAATTGTCCGTTTTCATTAACTTCGTAGTGGGTGAGCCCCTCGCCGTAGATCCAGCCAATCGGCAGTTCTAAACCGACGCGGTAAGGACCATCGCCGCGAATTTTTCCTTGCTTGTACTGAACGTTGGCATTGCGAATGTATGCACTTGCCGAGAAAAATGATTGATCAAAGTGCGAAGCATACGCGCCGTTCGTCGTTTCCAAGTGCAAGTAAAGATCTTTTTCAGCGTATTCCTCAATGAGACGCTGAACATCTTCAGCATTGATTGGTTTCACAGTATTGCCTCCAGTCTAAACAGTTCTTTCGTGTATTATATACGTTGTGCGGACAAAATCCCAATTCTGAGCTTGAGATTTGTGTGATATAGTAAACGAACAGCGAAGATATGAGGGATGTATGTGGATTTACAATTGTGGTCGTATCTCATTATATTTATTGTCGGCATTGTAGCGGGGTGATTAATACGGTTTCTGCTGGTGGGTCACTCCTAACGTTGCCAATGTTGATTTTTTTAGGATTGCCGTCATCGGAAGCGAACGGAACAAATCGTGTAGCCATCGTCGTGCAAAGCATCACATCGGTGTTAGCCTTTAAAAAGCGCGGGAAGCTTGAAACGAAAGTGAGTTCCTCGTGGTGTTGCCTGCAATCGTTGGATCCATTCTTGGATCGATGGCAGCGGTAAACATTAGCGATGGATTGTTTCAAATCATCTTAGCGATCACGATGGTCGTCACGATATTTTTTATCGTTTGGGATCCGACAAAACGATCGGGAAAAGAAATGAACCTCTCGCTAAACCGTAAAGCGTTAGGCGCCTTGTTATTTTTAGCGATTGGGTTTTATGGTGGATTCATTCAAGTTGGTGCAGGGTTTTATATCGTACTTACAGCGATGTTTATTTTTCAATTGTCGTTTATTCATGCGAACAGTGTTAAAGTGTTAGTAACGGGTGCGTACATATTCGTGTCACTGCTCGTTTTTGGCTTAAATGGAGAAGTGAACTGGTGGCTAGGCCTCGTACTGGCATTAGGAAATGCAACGGGCGCGTGGATTGGAAGCCAGATTATTATGAGTTCACAAACGAAATGGATTAAGTGGATTTTATTTGCTACGGTTCTAGTCATGGCTGCACGTTTACTTTATGAAGCACTAGTTTAAAAGTGGGGTGTACAGATGTCGGATAAGTGGGATCGAAAAGTCGAATCTTCAATTCGCCAAGCAAAAGAGCAAGAAGATTTCCACAAGCTAAAAGGGCACGGAAAACCATTGTCAGACGAGTATTTAAAGGGCGATACGTTAAACGGGATCTTGAAAAATGCCAACTATGTCCCGCCTTGGCTCGAGTTTCAGCATGAGATTCGCGACGATATTAAAGCAGTCATTGACGAGCAGAAAGTGCTCACAGAGTCGCAAAAGGAGCAACGGCTCGGTGAAGTAAACGAAAAGATTAAAAAGTACAACCGAATGGTACCCGTTCCGTCACTGCAGAAGATGAGAATCTTCGCCGAATCAATGGAACGTCAATATGAAAAATGGAAATAGGTGAGGCGGTCCGATACGTGGGCGGCCTTTTTTAGTGTTTATTCTAATCTGGAGTTTGCAAGGGATGATATGTTTCGTAGGCGTTAGACAAATTTAATTACAGATACGATCTAGGATGGACTCTAGAGAATTTCCTGATGTGGGCTATTGAGTTTTTGATTTCAACTACAGGAAGACCAGCCTAAACTCCTCGGTCTTACGGCAAGGTCACTGAACAAAAGCGTTTCACTCCCTACGTTACTCGTTAACGCGAACCAGCGGGTCCGGCTCGTGTGGGGATTTCAACTAGATAGGTTGAACTAAAGAATTTCTTTTAGAATCAATGGGTAGCTTGGTAAAGTGGAAACTGTGCTCAAGTTGGGACCGAGCTGTTCTCAAGTTGAAGAAATTCGCAGGAAAAGCGGTGTATTCTCATAAACTAGGGAACAGTTCACAAAGTCATGTGCACATCCCCGAACCGAAGTACCCACAAGACGTCGGCGCGGTTCGCGCCGAACCTAGTGCGGTTGCGTTTCGGCCCCCGGCGGGGCCGACGTGTCGTTGGCACTTAGCTTGGAATCTGCGCGCAAGTTAGAACAAACTGCGCGCAAGTTTGATGATATCGGCGCTAAAATCGGTGAAAAGCGCAAACTTGCGCGTAGATGGGGGAAACTAGCGCGCAGAATGGCACCGCGCTACCCCTCCAACCCTCCAACCCAACAGTGCAAGTGAAGAAAATCTTAAGTTCATTCTATAAAGATCGTCAAGTATTTGTGGAAATCGACCTTTTAACCGTGATCTAGACCATTTTGGGCGTGGTCTAGATCACCGATCTCCTAGAAATTACCAATATCGAGCCTCCATCCAAAGTAGACACAGCGCCGATGTCCCCTTATGCTTTGGAGTGCATTCACCTGCAGTAGAAAGCAACAATTGTACATTTAGGAAATTGTTTAGTTCATTCTATATTCATGGAGCGTTGCAATCGCAAATTATCCCATCATAGAACCGTCTATGTGGGAATATCGCCTTTCTATGTGGGGATTTCTGATAAAAATTGTTCCTCATTGAAGTAAATTCCATCATAGACAGGGTCTACGTGGGATTTTCTATTTTTAGCAAACAAAACACTGTTATACATTTTTCCATTTCCTTTTTTCAGTGAACTTCTTACGAGCTGCGGGGTCTAGCCTTGGAGCTTCTTTCGCAAGCGTCACCGCCGTTCATTCCAATCAACGGTACTGAATAGGCGACGTTTTCGGACTAGAGGTCCTCAATGGTGAAACTGAACGGAATTTATAAAATTTGGACACTACGACCAGTCATAGAAGCCATTCTTTGCTACATCTACGGTGAACGATGAACATCAATCGTCGGTGACGTTGAGCTTTTAGCGTTAACCGCTCGTTTACCATTAGGCTCGTGATGAATATCTCTAGTTTATCGTATGTTGATGTCAAAATTCTGTTGGCTTACAACAAATGCGACAAACTACGCTCGACACCTACCGTATATTGCGTAAAAAATGATGCATCGAATTCAGCGTAAAGGTAAAAGAATCGTTGTGACCAACTCCGCTCCAATCGGCAGTGCGCCCCACATAAGCAGTAAAGACGTGATGGTTAAGCTAAGCTTTAACGCCGGAGAATTACTCTTTACGATAGCTCTAACAACGTACAAGCCCAAACCAATTGCCCATACAGCCATGATGAAGAAAAATTCCGGTGCGACAAAGGTTTCCGGACTGTTGCTCTCAGAAATAAATCCTGCAGCGAACCAAGAACTAAATAATAGTGAAACGATGCAAGTAATGATGACGTTTATGATCATAATGAGATGATACATTGTAACCCCTCCTTATGCACCGTAAGAATATATAATTTAGATTATTGCAAATAAAAACACAGAATGGAAGCTATGATGATGTAAGAGTACAAAAACGGTGCATAGTTTTTTGCCCACTTGCAACAATATATATGTGCATCAACTTGTCTGTGGGTAGCGAAGAACGTTGCTGTAGACCCACTCATATAGCGGTTGCTACGATGCATATACATAGTCTGTTGGAGGAGGATGACTGATGGGACGATATGAACGATTGCGAGAAGGGGAGAAAGGCGCTTGGTTAAGCATTGCTACGTACCTCGGTCTAGCTGGAGTGAAACTCACAATTGGCTACATGTTTTTCTCTCAGGCGTTAATCGCAGATGGCTATAATAATGCGGCAGATATCGTCGTTTCAATTGCTGTCCTCATTGGGCTACGGATTTCGCAAAAGCCTCCAGACCGGGACCATCCTTACGGGCATTTTCGCGCTGAGAGCATTGCAGCACTACTTGCAGCGTTTATCATTATGGTTGTTGGCTTCCAAGTATTATGGGGGGCAGGAACATCATTGTTTGGAGAGACGAGGACTGAATCACCGAACCTCATTGCGGCCTGGGTAGCGATCGGAGCGGCAGCGATAATGTTTGCCGTATCGTGGTATAACAAACGTCTCGCCAAGAAGATTAATAGCCAAGGGCTACTTGCTGTATCAAAAGACAATCGCGTGGATGCATTTGTTAGCGTTGGGGCATTTATTGGGATTATTGCGGCGTATTTTCATTTAGGATGGGTCGATTCATTAGCTGCACTCATCATCGGTCTTGTGATTTGTTATACAGCTTGGCACATTTTTCGTGATGCGGCCCACTCACTGTCAGATGGGTTTCACGAAGAAGATTTAACGCCGTACCGTGCGACGATTGAAGAATTAGAACATGTACATGGATTGAAGATGATTCGGGCACGAAAGCTAGGTAGCTCGATCCACGCTGACGTCGTTATTGAGGTCGAACCCCACCTGAGTGTAGAAGATAGTCATGAAATCGCTACTCAGATTGAAAACAACTTAAAAAATGAACATGAAATTGATCATACAAATGTGCATGTCGAACCTAAACGTAAAAAGTAACGAACAACGGAAAAGCGTATTCAATAGATGAAGTAATGACTTCGGGGTCTATGAAAAAATAAATGAATATACAGGGCAAGGATGTAAGTGTTTACAGCAAGATTCGCATGTTTACAACTTCACAAACATGTGAGAAAATGTCGCTTGTGCTCATTGACATATGGAAAGATTTGTCGAATATAGGTTTAAAGTCGGTTGAAAAAAGGGAAACACCTATAACTGTTGTTTCATACTTTCACGTAAAAAGGAGAGGATATGAACGACATACTCGTTTGGGTTGTACATAATTTACCGTCTTTTTTCAATCCAAATTGGTTAATAATATTCCAAAGACGATCTAGAGGAGGTTTATTGTGAAAAATAGCAAATTAAGTATTGTCTTTTGGGTCTCTCTAGCGATTGCTGGCGTTTTTATTCTTTGGGGAGTTTTCCTTCCTGACAATGTAGAGGCAGTATTAGGATTTATTGATGGATTTTTAGCAAGTAATTTTGGTTGGGTATACATTATTGGGACGACATTATTTGTGCTCCTTGCGTTGTTTCTCGTATTCGGTCCTTACGGGCGCATTCGATTAGGAAAGCCCGATGAAAAGCCGGAATACAGTTATTTTACGTGGTTTGCATTTCTCTTTACAGCAGGGATGGGTGTAGGACTTGTATTCTTCGGAATTTCAGAACCACTTACCCACTTCCACAATCCGCCTTCAGTCGATCCGGCTTCGATGGCTGCTGTGGAAGAATCAACAAGGTACACACTTTTTCATTGGGGTTTCCACCCATGGCTACATACGCCATTGTTGCCTTGACTCTTGCGTATTTCAAGTTCCGTCATCAAGCACCTGCACTCATTAGTTCGGCATTTACACCACTTATTGGTCAGCGCGCTCAAGGTGGGCTTGGACATAGTATTGATATACTTGCAGTGTTTGCGACGATCTTTGGTATTGCGACTTCATTAGGTCTAGGTGCATCGCAAATTACCGCTGGTCTAAGTTATACATTTGACGGTATTAATAATACGACGACAACGACGATGATCGTTATTCTCGTTGTGACTGTCATCTTTATCGTTTCAGCAACGACCGGTGTTGATAAAGGTATTCGTTACTTAAGTTGGATGAACATCGTAGTTGCGATTGCCTTAATGCTATTAGTATTCATCTTAGGCTCATCTATTCAGATGATGGAATCCTTCACAACGACGCTAGGAAGTTACATTCAGAATATACCTAGCATGACGCTTGGAATGAATGCTTTTGAAGGGGATCGTGAGTTTTTAAATGACTGGACCTTGTTCTATTGGCTTGGTGGATCGGTTGGTCTCCGTTTGTAGGTACATTTATCGCCCGCGTTTCTAGAGGGCGGACGATTCGCGAGTTTGTTATCGGTGTAACCGCCGTGCCTGTGTTGTTTAGTGCCGTATGGTTCTCCATCTTTGGCGTTGCAGCTATTGAGATGGACAATGCACTCGGTGTGGATTGTACGACATCATTAGCGATCAAGGGAATGAAGTTGCCCTCTTTGCTTTCTTAGAGCAATATCCGTGGAGCCCTGTCATTATGGGTGTCGCGATTTTGCTTGTTTCCTCATTCTTTATTACATCGGCAGATGCAGCGACTTTTGTTTTAGGGATGTTAACGACCGGTGGTCGACTAAATCCTCAAGTTAAAGTTAAAGTAATCTGGGGTGTGATCCTTTCTGCTACAGCGGCTGCATTGCTTCTGTCAGGTGGATTGCAAGCATTAGAGATGGCGATGTTAATTGCCGCCTTCCCGTTCACCTTTGTCGTCTTGCTGATGGCGGTGTCCTTACTCAAAGCATTGAGTGGCGAGTACGACATTCTAAGGCTTGAGAGTAAGCATAAAGAATATGAACCGACATTCCTTGAGGAGTCAAAAGAAGAGCTCAAAGAAAAACGTGAAGAGTTTGAGCAAGGAATGCCCGAAGAGATGGTCGACGATACAGAAGAAGAATTAAATGAAGCAGACGAAGAAGCAAAAGAAGAAAATGAAGAAACCGACGAGGATGAATCCGAAGATAAGAAATAACGTGCCAGCTAGTACGTTCAGTCGGTATCTGGTTGATTAATAAAAAGCGTGTAAGGATGATCTTAACTCCTTGCACGCTTTTTTTATTTGACACGTTGTTTTCATTATTTATTGGAAAAAAGTGTAACCCTTACCCGCAGAGAGCGACAGACCCACTAGGAAGAACAAAGGAGCTCTGACGGATGAGAAAGAATAAATGGTTCATTGCATTTTCTTTGCTAATTGCAATGGCGGCCAGTTGCAGTGTCGAAGCAAATCAAAACAATGTGAATAACAAGCAACCATCCGAAGTTATCGAATTAAAACAATAATCCAATTCTGAAAATATCCATTGCTTTATGAAACAACCTTTCTTATGCTAGAAGGAACTAGCAAAAGCAAAGGTGGCGTCTGCTCAACATGAAATTACAATGTGTCGATTGCAAAAATACATACTCAATGGATGATTTTCAATACCAATGTGAATGTGGTGGGCTTTTTGACATCGTCCATAACTTTAAAGGTGTGGATACAGAAAAATTAAAACATACGTTCCAAGAACGGTTAGCTGAGCGAATGACGCCATTAGCAAGCGGAGTGTGGCGCTACAAAGAACTGATTTTCCCTGAAGTACAAGAGGAACACATGGTGACGAAGTACGAAGGGAATACCGGGCTATATCAGTCTGCACAGGTGCGTACGTATACAGGGATGAAAGAAAACGTCTTACTTAAAGCTCAAAGTGAAAATCCAAGTGGTTCCTTTAAAGATAATGGCATGGCGGTTGCAGTTTCTCACGGAAGAAGCCTTGGATATAATAAATTTACGTGTACGTCTACAGGCAATACTTCATCATCGCTTGCGATGTACAGTTCAATGGCAGGATGTAAATCATATGTGTTCGTCCCAAATAAGAACATCTCGATGAACAAAGTGATGCAAACAATCGCTTACGGGGCGAAAGTATTTAGTACAGAGGGTAAGTACGATGAAGGTATTGAGTTTTTGCAGCAATACAGTGAGGAACTTGGTCTTTATGTATGCAACTCCATTAATCCGTTTCGCATCGAAGGCCAAAAAAGCATTGTCTTTGAGATCGCCCAATATTTAAATTGGAAACTGCCTGACTGGATCGTTGTTCCAGGCGGAGCACTTAGCAATAGTACAGCTCTAGGCAAAGGCTTGCAAGACTTATACGAGCTAGGATTTATCGACAAACTGCCACGAGTGGCAATCGTGCAAGCGGAGGGGGCAAGCCCTTTTCACCGGATGATGGCGACAGGTTCACCATATGAGCCTGAACGTGAGCCAAATACCGTTGCCAGTGCGTTAAATATTGGCAACCCGCCGAGCTGGAAAAAGGCAGCACGGGTGTTAAAGGAAACTGACGGAGTAACCGTTGCAGTAACCGACGAAGAGATCCTGAATGCAAAAGCTGTCATTGACCAAAGTGGTATAGGGTGCGAACCCGCATCTGCGGCGACAGTTGCCGGTCTCAAAAAGCTCGTTGATAACCAAACCATCGATAAAGAAGAGCAGGCGTTATGTATTCTAACAGGAAATATGTTGAAAGATACAGACGTATTAAAGAAATATCATACCGAACAACATGTGTTTAGCAATCCGATTGTTGAGACGCTACTAACAAAAGAAGAAATCGCAGCAGAACTATAGAGAGAAGTGAATTGTTGATGATTGAACAATTTTGGAACGAGTATCGGAAGCAAAACCCGAATGCCCTGAACACGCGCCAGAAGCATGGAGCTTTGGCAGTGGGGCGGATATGGCTGATGAATTGTTAGGACTTGTACTTGCAGGCAAAAAGACAGCAACTTGCTCACTTCATGTTTTATATGAAATTGACGATGAGGCAATCCCAGAAGTGGGAGGGTACAATATCATTCTCAATGGAGCGGGGGAGCCGCAGGCCATTACCCGTCAGACATCTGTTGAAATCATCCCATTTAACGAAGTTGACGAAGAATTTGCCCGCGCTGAAGGAGAAGGCGATTTAAGTTACTCGTATTGGCATGATGGACATGTTCGATACTTTTCTGAGCTACTAGAAACGTATGGTCGAACGTTTGACCCAACGATGTTAATCGTTTGTGAACGATTTGAACTGTGTATGACTAGATAAGATCATTAGCGTCGCAAGGGACCCCCCTTGTGACGTTTTTATTATGTACTTTTTATTGTGTCTGTTGGAAGTTGGGTCTTAGGTCGTCATTATCACCGAAATTTTATGCTATTCAGAAAAATACTAGACAGTTGAACTGACTTCCTGTACTATGCTTTTTAAAGTTAGTGTTAAAAGATTGGGAAAGGAGTGGATACGTGTTCGCATGTTGAATCGAATTGCATCGCAAGTGTTTCATACTATTCGTTTACAGAGAAAAGCATCAAAAAACCTCATCAGTGTACAAAATGATGTGAGTGCAACGACAGTAAATACGGTCGTTCAAAACCTATTAGAAAACAATTTCATTCAAGAAGACGGCATTGGTCACTCGACAGGTGGAAGAAAGCCGCTGCTTTATAAAGTGAATGATGATATTCGATATGTGATCTGTGCTTCTTTAAAAGATCATACGATGACGTTTGCTAAAGTGTCGCTTGGAGGCGTTGTTCTTGATCGATTTACGAGCAGTGTGCAGTCGTTAACCGGGGAAGCGTACATTCAGAAATTCTTAAAAGAAATCGATCAATTTATCGCTCATTTGGACGATTGTATGGCGATTTCAGTCATTTTGCCAGGTGTCATTGAAGCCGATCGTGGTGTAGTGCTGTACAACGCACAACTTAAAATTTATGAGTACCCATTAAAGCAATCGCTTCAACAGCTTTACGCGGTCCCTATTTATATCGAGAACGATACGAATTCATTTGTTACAGCGGAGCGTTACATGGGCGCATTGCATGAAGAGAATGTGCTCTACGTTACGATTGGCGATGGTGTGGGTGGAGGCTTACTCGTCAACGGCTCCATTCATAGAGGTCAACACGGTGCGGCAGGAGAAATTGGACATATGACCGTCGTTCAAAATGGGGTGTTGTGCTCATGCAACAACCGTGGTTGTTTAGAAAGCTATGTGAGTTGGCCGGCTATACGAGGACGAATCATTTCCTTATTAATGGCAAGAAGATCAGAGACGTGCCTACATGAATGGGTGGGCAATCAATATGAGAAGATTACACCGGAAATGTTTATTCGAGCCGTGCAAAACGACGATCCTCTTTCCATTGTCATTAACAATGAAGTCGCGGAATATGTGGCAACCGCGTTTATTAATGTTCTTCACTTGTTAAGCCCGGATATGATTGTATTAAGCGGCAAAGTCGTACAAGGGAATGATCAGTTGGTCACGAGAGTTCAACAAATTGTAGAAGAGAGGAAGTTGCCGGCGCTAGCTAGCAAAACGAATATTAAACTTACGTCTTTGAGTGAGGAAGTTGAACTCTTTGGGGCACTATCTGTCGCCTGTTCTGATCAAATTCCATTAGCTCAATAGCAAATCAATTATTAGGAGGGAAACGTATGCAACGTACACTTGTTATTGGATTAGGAACGATGGGTTCGGTTCATACGAAAGCGTTCTATGAGATGCCTGACGCAGAACTTGTTGGAGTCGTGGACCGTAATCTAGAAAAGCGCCAACAGTTTTCAGAACGTTATGAAACTAATGAATATGAAACATTTCAAGAAGCGCTCACAAAATTAAACGAACGTATTGATGTGGTCTCCATTTGTCTACCGACCGATGAGCACCCAGAATACGTCAAGCAAGCCGCTGATGCGGGTATTCATGTGATTTGTGAGAAGCCGATCGCAAGAACACCAGAATTAGCGAGAGAGTTAATTGATTATTGCAAAGAAAAGAAAGTTCAATTATTTGTTGGACATGTTGTCCGCTTTTTCCAAGAGTATGTTGAAGCGAAGCAAGTGATTGATTCAGGAGCGATTGGCAAGATCAACGTTGTTCGGACAAGGCGTGGTGGTGCATTCCCCCAAGTACCAAGTGATTGGTATAGTGACTACTCAAGGAGCGGTGGACTTGTTCTTGATACAATTATTCACGACTTTGACTTTTTACGCTGGTGTTTTGGAAATGTTACGCGGGTGTATGCAAAGAGCATTGCTGGAGCCAAAGGCGTAAATGAGAAAAAACGAGACTATGCATCGGTGACATTGCGGTTTGCAAGTGGCGTCATCGCTCATGTGGAAGGAACGTGGGCGCATCGCCAGTTTTCCACGGCTTTTGAGTTCTCCGGTACCGATGGGGTCATTGATTACGATAGTCAAAAACAAAAAGCCGTCATAACAGAAATTCACCAGACTGAAGGGAGTGGTGCTGGAGTTGCTGTCCCAGAAAGCCCGTTACAACTCTCCCCGTATGATCGAGAACTTAGACATTTTATATCCTGCATAGAAACCGGTTCCGAACCGGTCGTCACCGCTGAAGATGCGTATGAAGCCGTCGTCATTTCGCATGCTGCACTTGCATCTATTGCTGATGGTGAAGTTGTTGAAATTACCGCAGAAGGAGTGAAGTCGTCATGAGAGTAGGAATTATAAGTTTTGCTCATGGGCATGCGAATGCATATGCCGATGCGCTCGTAAATATGCCAGATGTTGAACTTGTCGGAATTGCAGATGATGACCGTGAGCGTGGCCAAGCTGCGGCTGATCGTTTTAAAACAGACTACTTTTCTTCTTACGATGCATTGTTAAAGGCGAGCGTGAATGCGGTGATCATCACTTCAGAAAACAGCCGTCATCGTGAGCATGTAGAAGCGGCAGCTTTGGCAGGTGTGGCCGTGCTTTGCGAGAAGCCACTTGCGCCTACAGCCGAAGATGCGAAAGCGATGATTAATGCTTGTAAACAGGCAGGGGTCTTATTGCAAACCGCGTTCCCTGTTCGTTTTAATGAAGCGATTAAGCGTGCTAGAAATGTCATTCAAGAAGGTAAAATAGGAGAGATTGTCGCCATTAAGGGGACGAATCGCGGCAAAAACCCAGGCGGTTGGTTTGTTGACAAATCGTCTTCCGGCGGCGGAGCTGTAATGGACCATACCGTACACGTCGCAGATATTATCCGCTGGATTACAGAGAAAGAATTTACACACGTGTATGCCGAAATTGAACAATCTGCGAAGAGCGCGATCGACGACAGTGGCATCTTAACGATGACGTTGGAGGACGGATCTTTTGCGACGCTGGATTGCAGTTGGTCACGTCCGAGTAATTTTCCGACGTGGGGTGATGTCACAATTGAATTTATAGGAACGGATGGAACGTTATTTGTCGATGCTTTTGCTCAGAAATTCGATGTGTATCACAGCAATGGACTCCAATGGACGTTTTGGGGCGATGATATGGATGCAGCACTTGTTAAGGATTTTGTCGGTGCAGTTCGTGAAGACCTTGCACCTTCCATCACAGGGGAGGATGGGCTACGCACGGTAGAAGTCGCATTGGCGGCTTATGAATCAAGCAAACAAAAACGACCTATAGCCATTACGTAAAGGAGGCATCTGACATGCAAACGGGACTCAATCAATGGTGTTTTCCAGAAGGTACACCGCTTGAAGATGTGTTTTTATGGACGAAAGAAGCCGGCATGGGTGTTGTGGAGCTGAATGTTGGAGAGCCAGGCGGAGTCGGCCTAACAATGGAAACGACAGCCGAAGAAGCGACGGCCATCAAACGGTTGGCGGATCGTTATGCTATTCAATTGCGGAGCTTATCGACCGCACTTTTATGGAAAACTCCATTATCAGCAAATGATGGAAACCTTCGTGAAGAAGGCAAAGAGGTCGTGAGAAAGATGTTGGCCTTGGCTGACGTGATGGAGATGGAGACGATCCTCGTCGTCCCAGGCGTTGTTACAAAAGATGTATCCTATCGTGACTGTTATGAGCGTTCCCAAACGGCCTTACGAGAGTTGGCACCTTACGCTGAACGAGCGAATACTTCCATCGGTGTAGAAAATGTATGGAATCGCTTCTTACTGTCTCCATTGGAGATGGCAGCGTTTATTGACGGTTGTGAATCCCCATTTGTCGGTGCATATTTTGACGTCGGTAATGTATTGCAGTTTGGTTATCCAGAGCAGTGGATTGAAATTTTGAATGAGCGCATTTTGAAAGTACACGTTAAAGATTTTAAGACGAGTACGGGGAACATTACAGGGTTTACTAATCTGTTATCTGGAGATGTGGATTGGAAAAAGGTGGCGAATGCTCTTAGAGAAATTGGTTATGACAGCACGATCGTGGCAGAACTTAGCCCGTATGACACATCAGCCAAAGCGTTGGCGATAGACACGGCCCATCATATGGATGTCATTTTTGGTCAGTGAGTTAAGGAGGATTGTATGAACAGACTTGGAATTGGTTTTATCGGTGCAGGTGGTGTTGCACGGGTGCATATGAAAAACATTGGTCAAATTGAACATGCCAAGATTGTTGCGGTTACCGATATTCAAACAGAAGCTGCAAAAAGAGCAGCTTCTGAATACAATGCTAGAGCATATGCAGATGCTGAGCAGATGATGGATAACGAGAACTTGGACGCAATTTTTCTTTGTGTACCACCGTTTGCGCACAGTGAATTGGAAGAAAAAGTTGTCGCTCGTAACATCCATCTGATGGTAGAAAAGCCGGTAGAACTCGAATTGTCTCGGGCAAAAGAAAAAGCCAAAATGATTGAATCTTCAGGGATTATTAATGCCTCGGGATATTGCCTAAGATATTGGGATCTCATTGCGAAGGCGAAAGAGCTACTCGGTAATCAAACGGTCGCGATGGTCAGAGGTCAATACTTGAGTTCGTTTGTTAACACACCGTGGTATCGGCATCAAGAAAAGTCCGGGGGGCAATTAGTCGAACAGTCCACGCACATTGTTGACCTTGTTCGATACCTCGCAGGAGACGTTCAAACTGTCAGCGCTGACATGGCGCTAACGGTTTCCAAACACATTGAAGGATTGGATATTCCAGATGTGAGTTCAGTAAATATGCGTCATTTCATCGTATGAAGATTTCTATAAAGCCCAGGATCAAGCGTTCATCGAAGCCGTGCGGCAAGGAGATCAGACACTCGTCAAAGCTTCGTATCAAGAAGGTGTAGACACACTTGCCGTCACACTTGCAGCGAATCAATCCTTTCAGACCGGCAAAATGATACACATCTAGTCAATTATAAGGAGGGTGGATATGCGTAAGAAAATCGGGTTGGCGTGTGCAGCTAGCGTGTTGCTCGTTTCTTGTTCAGGTGAAGAACGCACGCAAGATACGTTGCAAATTGCCTGTGGGATGAGGATGCCGATGATGCGGTAACAGCGGCCATCGCTTCCTTTAATGAGATTCACCCAGACATTGATGTGCAAGTTACATATACCCCATTCGCACAATATTGGACGAATCTAAGTACAAGCATGGGTGCAGGCAGTGGTCCAGACCTCTTTTGGATGAATGCCGTCAACTTTCATCGCTATGCAGATTCTGGGTTAATTAAAGATCTCGATCCATTCGTTGAAGCGGACGCTGAGTACGATAAAGAAGACTACTATGAGAATGCTGTTGAATTATATAGCTATGAAGATTCTTTGTATGCCGCACCTTATTTTGTCGATGCGATTGCGCTCGTTTACAACAAGGAAATGTTTGATGAAGCAGGTGTCGACTATCCAGATGAAACATGGACGTGGGATGACTTAGAAGAAGCCGGGGCAGCATTAACAGACGAAGAAGCAGGAGTTTACGGCTACGGGGCAACCATTACGAGTAATCAAAGAGGGTATTACAACCTCATTCATCAGGCAGGTGGCCAAATTGTGAGTGATGATGGACTGTATTCAGGCTTTGGTACAGAGGCTGCCTTAGAAGCGTTGCAATTTTCAGAGCACCTCATTGAAGAAGGAATCTCGCCTGGCGTACGCATGCAAATTGAATCAGCAATGACACAGCTTTTTCAATCTGAGATGGTCGCGATGTACCCAGAGTTGTCACCAATGCTCGGTGAGGTCGTTGAGGCGCTTGGCGATAAAGTAGAAGTGGCTCCTTTGCCCGGTCATAAAGAAGATGCCTCTATCATTCATGGCATTGGATGGGCGATGAACGAAGATGTCGTTGACCCTGATGTTGTCTGGGACTTGTTACGTGAGTTGACAAGCGAAACTGGAAATGCAGAAATTGCCGACAGCGGTTTTTCCACACCGGCGATGATTTCACAAGGAGAACGATGGTTGGAGTCCACCCCATCGGTCAATTTAGAAGTATTTCTTGAGGCACAAGAAACCGGTGCTCCTTACCCGGTGTCAAACAATACAGCCGAGTGGCAACGTGTCGAACAAACCGAGATTCAAGGCGCTTTCTTAGGTCAGAAGACGATTGAAGAAGCGTTAGAAACGGTTGCCAACGAAATGGATCAAATACTTCAAGAAGGTATTGATGTCGAGGAAGAGGGGGATGAGTAGATGGCGAACGTGGCAACGGAGCACCGTACAAGTACTCGGCACACGAAGAAAAAGAAGTTGCACGACCATAGGTTATGGGCAGTGTTGTTCGTCGGTCCAGTGTTTCTCGGGCTGTTCACTTTCTACATGATGCCTGCCCTTGCTTCATTTGGACTCGCCTTTACGTTTTGGGACGGGCTCACTGACCCATCTTTTGCAGGGTTAGATAACATCATCGCTCTTTTTAATAGTGATATCTTCATGCGTTCGCTCGTAAACACCATCATTTTTACAGGGGTGGCTGTCCCTGTCACCGTAACGTTGGCTACGATGATTGCGGTTTTGCTCAATCAACGAATTAAAGGCATGATCATTTATCGAACATTGTATTTCTTGCCCGTCGTGACGATGCCTGTAGCGGTAGGAATGGTCTGGTTGTGGCTTTATAACACCGAGTTTGGTCTGATTAACTATGTACTTGGAATCATCGGTTTACCTGAACCAGAGTGGCTCTTTAATCCAAACATCGCCCTTCTTTCGGTTATTGCCGTCTACGTATGGATGACGGTCGGTAACAGTGTCATTTTGATTCTCGCCGGTTTACAAGGGGTATCCACAACCTATTACGAGGCGAGCAAAATTGACGGGGCGTCAAAAATGAATCAGTTCTTTAAGATTACCCTTCCGTTAATTACACCTACACTCTTTTTTGTGACGGTTACTTCAATGATTACGTCTTTACAAGTGTTTGACCTAATTTTCGTCATGATCGGTGACACACCTGCGATCGTCAATCCGATTCGGACGATTGTGTACGGCGTGTATGAATCTGGATTTATGTTAAGTCAAATGGGGTATGCATCCGCTCAAGCCTTCATTTTATTCCTTATGATTCTCCTCTTCACAATTATTCAGTTCTGGGGACAGAAAAAATGGGTGCATTATGATGCGTAAACAAGGGGGTACGAACCATGAAAAGTAAAATCTGGATTCATTTAATTTTGATTGTTGGCGCGGTTATCATGGTTGTTCCTTTCTTTTGGATGATCTCTACATCTTTAAAAACGTATGTGGAATCGGTTCAAATACCTCCAACAATATTGCCGAGTGATCCGCAGTTTTCAAATTATCTAGCCGTTTTCGAAAGTGCGGACTTCTTTCTCTATTATATAAATACGTTTTTAATGACAGCTGGGCGCACACTCGCACAACTGCTTCTCTGTTCAATGGCGGCTTATGCGTTTGCCCGTCTTGTGTTTCCATTTAAGAATACGATTTTCATTCTCATTTTGTCTGTCTTAATGGTACCGATGCAAGTCATTTTAATTCCTAACTATGCACTTCTCACAGAATTTGGTTGGGTAGATACGTTTTACGCATTGATTGTACCAGGCATGTTTAGCGCATTTGGGGTGTTCTTGCTTCGGCAATTCTTTATGGGCATTCCAAAAGAGTTGGATGAGGCTGCTCTTATAGATGGCTGTTCCCATTGGGGAATCTATTGGCGAATCATCTTACCAAATGCCAAACCGGCGCTTGTGGCGCTCGCCATTTTTACGATCTTAAACTCTTGGAATGACTTCCTTTGGCCGCTCGTCATGACCAACTCGGAAAGCATGCGGGTGTTGTCGGTCGGAATTGCTTCTTTCCAAGGCCAGTATAGTACAGACTTTCCACTTCTGATGGCAGCGGCTTTCCTCTCTACCATTCCGATGCTCATCATGTTTATCTTCTTACAAAAACATTTGATCGCCGGCATTTCACTCGGTGGTGTGCGCAGATAAACATCAGGCTGCTGCTCGTTTATAATAACGGAGACAGCAGCCTGGCAATGTTCTCTTTAATTCGAACCCAATTGGAGCGTTGTTCATATTCTTCCAATGTTAATTCATGGCAGTCGATGATGTCATCTTGAAACGTTGACTTCATTTTTATGGCCATGTCTTCGTCATACATAAACGTATTCACCTCGAAATTAAGACTCACACTGCGTACGTCCATGTTCGTCGTTCCAATTGTACTAATTCGGTCATCGACGACCATCGTTTTTGCATGCAGGAAGCCGCGATCATAAATATAAATCGTTGCACCGAGACGAAGTAATTCACCGATATGAAAGTACGTTGCCCAATAAATGAACGGATGATCGGGCTTGTTAGGAATCATGATGCGAACGTCAATCCCACTTAAAATCGCGACCCGTAAATTATCAAGTAAACCAATATCGGGAATGAAATAGGGCGTCTGAATGTAAATGTATTTCTTCGCATTCTGGATCATTTGGATGAAGCCATTTTTCACTTGATCGGTCTCAAAGCCAGGCCCGCTTGCAACAATTTGCATCGGTACACCGCCTTTTAATGATGAGGAGACCGGAACGGCATAATCTTCAAAAGCTTTTGACCTGTACTTCTTTCCTTTATTCCAATCCGAAATAAATTGATCGTGCAGATGGTGAACGGCGCTTCCGGTCATGCGCAAATGAGAATCTCGCCAATAGCCGAGCGCGCTATCTTCCGTGTTGTACTTATCCCCGATATTAAATCCGCCAAGGTACCCCACTTTTCCGTCGATAATTCCGAGCTTTCGGTGATTTCGGTGATTTAAACTGCCGTACGTGAACATCGAGCGCGGCGGGAAAAACGCGCGTGCCCTACCGCCTGCTTCTAAATAGTCACGCAAATAGCGCTTCGTAATCTTGTATGAACCGAGTCCATCGTACAACAACATGACTTGTACGCCTTGTTTTGCTTTGTCAGTGAGCAGTGAAATGAGCGTATCGCCAAGCTCATCTGTATTAATGGAGAAATATTGCAAATGAATGTAGTTCGTCGCGTCTTTAATATCTTGGAAAAGGGAAGCGAACTTTTGGTCACCGTCAGTCAAAAGGTCGACGGACTGCGCGTATGTCAGCGGTGCATGACTGTGCGTAAGATGCATATAGATAAGGCTTTCCAGGCCGTCCATGCTCGGTGACTTCCGGTACAATGTGTCTTCTTGAAATGCCTCTCTTTGATGGAGAAGTAAGCTGTTTGTTTTGAACAACGCATTCTCATTCCAAGAACTATTTCTTAATTCACGGCCAAAGATAAAGTAAAGGATTAACCCGATGACAGGGATAAAAAATAAAACCATTAACCATGCCCATGTTGCCTGAGCACTTTTTTGTTCTCGAAAAATAATAATAAGGCCAAAAATAATATTTAAAAGTAAGATGCTTAAAAAAACAATTGCAGGCCAAGACATGCTTCTTTTCACCCTTTCCCTCACTGTTTCAACATTTCCCTGTGTGGATCGTTTTTAATCACAATCGTGCAAGGGAAATCACGAGTTTTGTCGAATAGTTTAGTAAGAATCACTCCAGTTGCTTATTTTCACATAATCTTCATGGTTTTTCACCTCAACTTCAGACGAACTTCAGATCGTTCTTGTACAGTGAACGTATAACCTTTAGAAGGGGATGGTTGACCATGAATAAAATGACAACAGGAATGATTACTTCATTACTTGCGCTTAGTTCAGTTACTCAACTCACGTATACCGATTCCGATACAAAAGAAAAGCAAGGTACGACTGTATTCGGATACTACGAGACCGCAACTTCACCCCTTTCCGAAGACATTGAAGGAACGGTTGAGACGATTGATGAAACAGGGCAAGTGCTTCATGTCGAAGATGTGACCAATACGATAGAATACGTAACATAAAACAGGAGGTTCATTCATGAAGGATACGAATGCGCATCAAACCGTTTATGTCAACACATTCACAAATGGTCTTTTGGATCCGTCGAATGAGATGCTCGGTCCAGTAAAAAGTGGTGGATATATCGTTGCGAACACAGCGCCTGGCTGTTGGGGTCCGATGATTACACCGAGCTTACGTGGTGGGCACGAAGTGACCGAGCCGGTGTACGTAGAAGGAGCGGATGTAGGTGATGCCATTGCGATTCGTATTGTTTCAATTCACCCGACATCAATTGCCACATCTTCTGGGAATGATCAGACAGTTGAGGGGCGATTTTTAGGTGATCCTTTTGTCGCAGCGAAATGTCCTGGCTGTGGTACGGACCACCCAGACACGAAGATTGATGGCATTGGCAATGGGGCGATTCGTTGCGTAGAATGCGGTGAAGATGTCACCCCGTTCACCTTTACGAATGGATATACGATGACGTTTAATGATACAAAAGATATCGGAATTACTGTTAATAAGGAAGTGGCGGAGAGAATTGCACGAGAAGGTGAGCACTATATGGCTAAACCTGAAAATTCCGTTCAAAACCCCGTCGTCACTTTTGCTCCTCATGATATTGTCGGAATGATTGCCAGATTACGACCATTTCTTGGGCAGCTAGGGACCACTCCGTCAAGAGTGTTACCAGATTCACATAATGCGGGTGACTTTGGCAGTTTTCTCGTAGACGCTCCCCACGAATACAGTGTGACGAAGGAACAACTCGAAGAACGTACCGATGGACATCTCGACATAAACCGGTTGCGCGCAGGCGCCACAATTATTTGCCCTGTTAAAGTTCCTGGTGGTGGCGTGTATCTTGGTGACATGCATGCAATGCAAGGGGATGGGGAGATTGCTGGGCATACGACCGATGTTTCAGGCATCGTTACATTACAAGTGGAAGTGATAAAAGGGGTACACACATCTGGCCCCATCCTTCTTCCAGTGGAAGAAGATTTGCCTTATTTGGCAAAACCGATCAATGAAGCCGAGCGGGCGCGTGCCGAAGCGTTAGCGTTGGAGTGGAACATTCCTCAACAGCTCGAAGAGAGTCTGCCCATTTCATTTATCGGTACAGGCGAAGATCTGAATGTGGCTACAGAAAACGGTTTAGCTCGTGCTGCCGAGTTTTTAGGCATTACAGTCCCCGAGGTGATGAACCGAGCGACAGTGAACGGTTCCATTGAAATTGGCCGACACCCAGGGGTCGTCACGGTAACGTTTCTCTACCCGGTTGAGAAACTAGAGCGCACAGGAATTCTCAACTATGTTACGGAGCAGTACACATTATAACAAGGTGGTAATGAAAGTGGGACAAGACTATTTTGAAAATATCGACGGGCGTATTTCGGGCACGATTATTGACCATTTGAATATCGAGTTTATTGAAACCGATCCTGACCGGCTCGTCTTGAAGATGCCAATTACAAAAGCAACGCATCAGCCGGCTGGAATTCTTCACGGCGGGGTGTCAGTCGTTTTGGCCGAAACAGCTGCTTCGGTCGGGACGGCAATCAACATCGACTTGTCAAAAAAAATACCCGTCGGGTTAGAGATTAATGCAAATCATGTTCGCAGTAAGCAGGAAGGGGAAGTGTATGCGACGGCAATTCCTGTACATAAAGGTCGAACAACGATGATTTGGGAAATCAAAATTACCGATGAACAAGATAAACTCATCTGCACATCCCGTTGTACAATGGCAGTGATCGATAAAAAAGAGTAGAATAAACACTGAATCAAATGCTGTGGAGGAAATAGACGTGTATGTGGAAAGAATTTAAAGCTTTTATCGCTCAAGGAAATGTGATTGACTTGGCGGTCGCTGTCGTTATCGGTACCGCATTTCAACAAATTGTTAGCGCACTTGTGGACAATATCATTATGCCACTCGTCGGAGTCATTCTTGGTGGTGTGGACTTTTCGACACTCGTCATCGGTGTTGGAGAAGCACAAGTGGAGTACGGCCTGTTCATTCAAGCGATTGTAGACTTCTTTATTATCGCTATGGCCATCTTTATTTTTGTAAAAGTGGCTACTAAACTTATGAAGAAGCGCGCTAATGAAGAAGAGGAGCCAGCACCAGAAGAACCAACGGCTACTGAGCTGTATCTCAAAGAAATTCGCGATCTTCTCCATGCTGAGCAAGAAGAAAAACAAACATCAACTAAGGATGAGAATGTCGAGCCAGCTAGTTCAGAAGATCACGAGATTGAAACTGCCGAGGAACAACCAAAAGACGAGCGCTGACCAAACGGTCGACGCTCGTTTTTGACATTGGTGTGTGTCATTGGCGTTTGAACTTATTTAAGCTGATTTAATTAGAAACGAGCCATTTTTTAGGTGAAATCTTCAATAGTAAGATTTCCAATTTCGATGATGTGTTTTTCGCACACCTCGTAAACCAACAAAAACCTTCCCATAGACAGTGCTTTAGGAAGGTTTTTACTCGAGTAAGCATCGGTCAGAGAAACAACCTAGCTTTAGCGGTGTTCTTTACTTTGAATAATGGCGTCTGTAGTTTTCCCGCCACGCTCATCTGCGTAAAACGTAAGTGCATAATCTTCTGTTTCATAGTTATAGGCGTACATCCCGCCTTCACTATCTAGCCTCACACCTTCTGAAACTGTGCCGAAATGTTGATTCAATTCAGTAGGAGTCATGCCAATATGTGCTCCGAAAATATCGGTCGTTGGGTTACCGATCCAATAACCATTGACTGTAGGGTTGTTTGCTAGTCCGTCATAGAAATAGCCATTTTGGTCATAGAAGATGTAAGCTCCTCCCATAAACCAATCTTCACTCGTGGGGTGCCTTTTACCTTTTTTACATCGCTGATCAATGTACCGACCGGCATCATGCCTTCGACGTCACTACCACCATTACCAATAAACGAAAAACTCAACCTACCTTCTTGATAATAGAGTGTGTATTCAATGCCAAACGTATCGTCTGTCGTCACTAAGCGAATGACTGCAATGTCATCCATCGGTGTGGCATCCAATATGTCGAGATCGTTCGTGAAGGAGAAGTTATCCGGAGATAAGTTCTCAATTGTTTCGGTATAGTGGACATCAAATGTGTTTCGGTCGATTTGCTGAACTCTTGTAATGCCGAGAGCTTCCGTGTATTGAACGCTCAGTGAACGGTCAATAAACGTAGCAAATTGTCCACGGCTCACATTTTCTCGAGGTCGGAAGTTTCCATCACTCGTTCGTGTAATCTCGTGTTGGGAGAGGATTCCGATATTTGCTTGATGGGCTTCGCTTGCTCGGTCAATATCGGTAATTGGTTCCTGATTCCCTCCTTCAACAATGAGCTCTAGTTCAAAAGCTCGCACGAGAACCGAAGCCATTTGTTCCCGAGATATGTCTTGATGAGGTGCGAATATTGTGTTTCCTTCACGACCATTCATAATGCCCGCTTCTTGAACGGCATAAATTGCTGCAGCGTGCGGGTGTTCGTTCGTAACGTCTGCAAAAAGGTTGTCTGGCAGTGTGTTTTGATCTGGTAGATCAAGTTGCAATGCTCTTGCAATAATCACGGCAACGTGACCTCGGCTTATGGACGCTTGAGGTTGGTATGTACCGTCGGAGTATCCATTAATAAATCCGTACTCTGCAACTCTCTCAATTGCTCCATAATGAGTGTGGTTTTCATTCACATCTAAAAACGTCGGGGATTCTGCGGCAATTGTCATTTGTGGCACGAGAGCTAGAGCACTCATTGCCATGGCGGCTGTTACGGTTCTTTTCATCACATTGCTCCTCACATGTAGGTATAAAAGCATATATCTCTATTATGCCATAAGTTCTTATAATTTTCTTTAAATTAATGAACGAAAAACTCTAGACCAATAGAAAGGTCTAGAGATATATGCGTTATGAAAATACAGGTGGCTTACGTAGTCGGGTCGCCTGTTCCAGGCTAGATCCAATTTCAATCAAGGTGCGCTCATGAAATGCTCGTCCTGTAAAGGTTACTCCAAAAGGTTGACCATTTGGCATGAAGCCAGCCGGAATCGCTACGGACGGGAGACCAGCACGAGCGCCAACTGCAAATCCAGTGGCACTAGGGAACAAAATCGCATCCAGGTTGTAGTGTGCGATCGTGTTTTCGATGCTCTCTTCATCATGTAACCCTTCGTTCTTGATTTTTTGTAAGAGCCATTCCCGGTTTGCGAGCTCTTCTTTTCGATCGGTACCGGATAGTAAGCTGTCAAACCCATACGGTTGCTCAGAAGCATGTTCAAAATAATAAGCGAGCAGTTCATCGAAGTTTTGAAAGTTTGTTGGTGGTGTTGCTGTTTGAAAAAATGTAGTGAGTGAATGTTTAATTTCATAACGAAGTAGTGACGGAATCTGCTTATGAATATCGGGAATATCAATGTTTTCAACGATTTCTGCCCCAAGTGATTCAACCGTTTGAACGATGGATTCATAAAGGACATCGTTCACATGAGGGGTCATATCTTCAGGGATGGCTCCTCGGTAGATGCCGATTCGCTTATCTTTCAATCCGTCTTCGTCCAAGTGCTCACTATATTTTGTCGGTGAACCTGGAACGCCGTGCGTCGTCGGATCATCTACGTCCACACCGGCGATCGTGTCGAGAACGATCGCTGCATCGGCAACGGTCCGTGTTAGTGGGCCCGCTACATCTTGTGAATAAGACAGCGGGATGATGCCAGAGCGACTGATGAGACCATACGTAGGTTTAATGGTTACTAGAGCATTTCTAGCTGCTGGATTGAGTAGTGAACCAGACGTTTCTGTACCAATGCTCACAGCGGCGAAATTGCTGGCGATTGCAGCGGCAGAACCAGAAGAACTTCCGCCAACATCAAAAGTATCTGGTCCGTAAGGGGCAAGAACAAGCCCTGCCCGGCTACTAAAGCTGTTTGGCATACCTTCTTTACCGATGCGGTGTGCGAGCTCAGTCATGTTCGCTTTGCCGAGGATGATAGCACCGGCATTGCGAAGCTTTTTAACGAGAAACGCATCATTGGCGGCTTTCCAATCTTTGAGTGCAGTTGTCCCTGCACTTGTAGACAACGCATCGCCGGTTTGGATGTTGTCTTTAACGAGTATAGGAATGCCATGCAATGGACCCGTAAGACCGGATTGTTTGAACTTTTGATCCAACGTTTTTGCAATGGTGAGGGCGTCTGGTGCAATATCAAGCACAGCGTTAATGCACGGTCCATCTTGGTCAAACAGTGCAATTCTCTCCATATAGTACATCGTTAACTTCTGAGCTGTAAGCGTGCCCGCGAGAAAAGCTTCATGAATATCATGGATCGTTGTTTCTTCGTGCCAGTAGTTAGCGAGCATGTGATGTCTCCTCATACAGATGACAAGCGACAAAATGTCCAGGTTTTGCTTCTTGCCACACCGGTTTCATTTGTGAACAGATGTCCATAGCTTCTGGGCAGCGGGTACGGAATACGCAACCGCTTGGTGGATTGACAGGACTCGGTACCTCGCCTTTTACGATAATTCGATCTCGTGTTTGTTCAATAGAAGGGTCAGGTACTGGAATGGCTGATAGCAAGATGTTCGTATACGGGTGCAATGGCTCTCGATATAAATCTTCACTCGTCGTCATTTCCACGAGATTACCAAGATACATCACACCAATTCGGTCACTAATATGTTTAACCATTGCTAAATCATGCGCAATAAACAAATATGTCAGGTTATGCTCTTTTTGCAAGTTTTTCATAAGGTTAACGACTTGGGCTTGGACTGAAACATCCAACGCTGAGATCGGCTCATCAGCGATGATGAATTCAGGATTTACAGCAAGAGAACGTGCGATTCCGATCCGTTGTCGTTGCCCACCACTAAATTCGTGTGGATAACGGCTCGCATGTTCTTTTTGCAGTCCTACTGTTTCTAGTAATTCGTGAATTCTCTTCTCACGTTTTTTGCCCGGGTACAACTTATGGATGTCCATGCCTTCACCGATACACATCGCAACATTCATCCTAGGGTTTAGGGAAGCGTATGGATCTTGAAAGATCATTTGCACCTTTTGATTGAAATCTTTTCGTTTCCGGCCACGGATATGAGCCACTTCTTGACCGTTAAATTGCACATGACCTTCACTGCTGTTGTACAAGTTAATGATTGTTCTTCCGGTCGTTGACTTACCACAACCAGATTCACCGACAAGACAAATGTCTCTCCTTTATAAATGTCAAAGGAAATGTCATCCACGGCTTTTAGAACTTGATTTTTACCGACGTGAAAATGCTTTTTTAAATTTTTGACTTCCAGTAGTTTTTCCGCTGTCATGTTTTCACCTGCTAACCTAGTCTCTTTGTATCTACAAAACCGACGGAAGGATAAAGCATGGGTGCCCGCATGCGGACACCCTATGAAGGATTAGTCTAAGCTCGCCCATTTTAGTTCTACGAACCCTACAGCATGACGGACAACATCGTTTACTTCAGGTTTATACAAGAACGTATGGTTATAGAAGTACAGAGGTACAATTGGAGCTTCTTCCATAAGAATCGCTTCCGCTTCATAAAGCAATTCAAAACGAGCATCTGGGTCTTCTTCTGTGTAGCTTTCATTGATAAGTGCGTCGTATTCTTCGTTTGAGAAATCGGTCCGGTTCATCGGATTGTTCGTTGTGAATACGTCTAAGAAGTTAATCGGATCATTATAACCACCGAGGAACGAAGAGCGAGAGTATTGTAAGTCCACATTTTGTTGAGCTTCTAGGAATACAGACCACTCACTATTCTCTAGCTCAATATCAATGTCTAAGTTCGTTAACAACATCTCTTGCATCGCTTGAGATACGATACTGTGTTGGTCAGAAGTGTTGTAAGAAAGCGTAACCGTTGGCAACTCGTCATAGCCTTCTTCCGCCATACCTTCTTCCAAAAGTTGTACCGCACGTTCTGGGTCATACGCATAGAAATCTTCAACATGATCACGGTAGTCATCGCCATCGGGCGTTAAGAAGCCGTACGCCACAAACCCGTGAGCAACGTTTTCATTCCCTTGGATAATCTGATCAACAATCACTTGACTATCAATCGCATAGTTAAACGCTTGGCGAATTTTTTTGTTATGGAACGGTTCTTCATTCACATCAAATCGTTGGAACTCGATTCCAGCACGAGGGGCTACGAATGAATCCTCACTATCAACAAGCGTCTCCATCATGTCTGCTGGAATGTCGACAATATCTAATGTGCCATCCTCGTAGAGTTGGTAAGCAGTGGAAGAATCATCGACCATTTCAAACTGCACACCGTCAAGGTTTACACTGTCTGCATCCCAATAGTTTTCATTTTTTTCAAGTACAATTCGAACGTCGTGGTCCCACTCTACCATGTTGAACGGACCGTTTGTTACGATCGTATCGATGCTTCCTGCCAGTTTGCATCATCTTCAACCGTCTCTTGATGTACAGGGAAAAGTTGTGGCATCGCAGTGATTGAAGGGAAGAAGTCAGTAGGGTTTTCCATTACAACTTCCAACGTTTGTTCGTCAATCGCTGTTACTTGAACGTCTTCTTCGTCACCTTCTCCAGCGTTAAATGCTTCAGCACCGGCAATCCAGTAAGAATGTTGGGCAGCCCCAGACGCTGTGTCAGGGTCAGCTAAACGCTTAAACGAATATTCAAAGTCGTGGGCAGTTACAGGTTCACCGTTTGACCACTCGACCCCGTCGCGAATATAGAATGTATACGTTAATCCATCATCTGATACATCCCAATCTTCTGCCATCGCAGGTTCAGGAACAGCTTCGTCTTGTGCCAGGCGGGTGAGGCCTTCACCTGTGTTGTTGAGGATCGTATAAGAATACTCATCGTTACCAATCGGTGGATCAAGAGACGTTGGCTCTTGACCATTGTTCATGACGAGCACATTGTCGCCAACATCATCAGCGGCATCATCAGCCTCTGATTCGCCATCGTCTGTTGACGTATCGTCTCCGTCAGAATCGGTTTCCTCACCTGAACATGCAGCGAGAAGAAGTACCATGCTGAGAAGCATTGCGAATAGTAAAACAAACCATTTCCTTTTCATACAAATTCCCCCTTAGTTATGTGTGTTGACGACTTGCTTGTATAGAGTGAGCGCGCGCATCTTGCAACCAACAGTGGACATAATGATCATGCCCGAGGTCTGACTCTGGTGGAGCGTGCTCTTTACACACTTTCATGGCATACTCACAACGAAAATAAAACGGACAACCTTCTGGTGGATTCATGAGGTTTGGTGGGGTGCCCGGCACTGGAATTAGCGGCTGGTCTCGGTCACCGTCAAGACGGGGGACCGATTTTAAGATGCCTTCAGTGTATGGATGTTGGTGTTGCTGGAAAACAGTAGCACTCGTCCCGGTCTCAGCAATCTTGCCAGCGTACATGACGCAAATGCGATCGGCAATTTGCGCAACAACCCCTAGATCATGAGTAATAATAATGATCGCAACGCCAGTTTTACGTTGTATTTCTTTGAAAAGATCAATGATCTGTGCTTGGATGGTGACATCCAACGCGGTTGTCGGTTCATCAGCAATGAGGATATCTGGCTTACAAACAAGCGCCATCGCAATCATGAGGCGCTGCCTCATCCCACCGCTAAATTGATGAGGGTGCTGTTTCATTCGTTTTTCTGGGTCAGCAATGCCGACGAGTTGAAGCATTTCAATGGCTTCTTTCGTTGCATCTGCTTTAGAGATCTTTTGGTGTCTCATAAGCCCTTCACGGATTTGCTCACCGACGGTAATGACCGGGTTTAAGGAAGTCATCGGATCTTGAAAAATCATGCCCATTTCGAGTCCACGAAGTTTTTGCATTTCTTTCTCCGACAATGTTGTCAATTCTTTGCCTTTGTATCGAATGCTTCCCTCTTTATATTTGCCTGGAGGTTGTGCGATCAAGCGCATGATGCTCTGCGCGGTGACGCTTTTACCACAGCCTGATTCGCCAACGATAGCAAGTGTTTCGCCCTTTGATAGGGAAAAACTAACGCCTCTAACCGCTTGGACCTCCCCGCGCTTTGTGGAGAAGGAAACGTGTAGGTTGTCTACTTCTAGAAGCAATTCCGGATTCGTTCGATCAGCCATAGTTTCACTTCCTCATCTTAGGGTCGAGTGCATCACGTAATCCGTCACCGAATACGTTAAACGCAAACATCGTTAATGATATAAAGAAGGCCGGGAAAAACAATCGCCACCAATAACCGGTTTGAATGACCCCTAATGCATCATTGGCCATCGTCCCCCAACTTGCTACAGGTGCTTGAACGCCTAAACCTAAAAAGCTAAGAAACGCTTCAGCAAAAATCGCTGATGGAATCGTGAGGGTCATCGAAACGATAATCGGGCCGGACGTATTCGGCAAGAGGTGCTTGCGAATAATCCTTGAGTTGCTACCGCCGAGTACCCTTGATGCAAGGACGTATTCAGATGATTTGAGTTGCAACACTTGCCCTCTGACGAGTCGAGCCATCCCGATCCAGCCAGTAATAGAAAGGGCGACAATAATTGTAAACAATCCAGGACCCATCACAACCATGAGAAGTACAACAACGAGCAAGTACGGTAGCCCGTAAAGCACATCAACAATACGCATCATGACATTGTCTACACGTCCACCGCGGTAGCCTGAAATTCCTCCGTACGTAACACCGATAATAAATTCGATGACGGCAGCGGCGAGTCCAATAAATAAGGACACACGTGCACCGTACCAAACCCGCGTAAACACATCTCGCCCTAGCTCGTCAGTACCGAACCAATACGTGCCATTAGGTGAAGTATTCGATTCCAAAATGGATTGAGAGCGATAAGTATGTTCCGTTAGCCACGGACCAATAATTGCCATAATGGAGAGAAGGATAATGAGAATTAAACCGAGTGTCGCCAGTTTGTTTGAAAATAACCGTCCCATTACATCTCGCCAATAACTATCGCCTTTTTGCTGCCTAGTATCGACCTGTTGTTCTTTCGGAAGAGGAACAAACAAGTCATCAGGAACGCGAGAAGGGCTTGTTTCCTTACGCTTTGATTCCATGTTATTCCTCCTTCTTATGAAGTTGTATTCTTGGGTCGATAATGCCGTAAACAACATCAACGATAAACATCATGACGATAAAAATCGTACTGTAAATAATCGTTGTCGCCATAATCATCGGATAATCTCGGTTCGTAATGCTGTCGACAAAATATTGACCTACGCCCGGAATTGCAAAAATTCTTTCAACGACAAAACTTCCTGTGAAAATACTCGCTACAAGTACACCAAGAATGGTGATGACGGGAAGTAAAGCATTCCTTAACGCATGCTTTACGACGATTTGCCAAGCAGATAAGCCCTTCGCCTTTGCCGTACGAATGTAATCTTCGGTTAACACTTCGAGCATATTGGAACGAGTCATCCGGGCAATAATGGCCATCGGTCCAGAAGAAAGTGCAAGTGCGGGTAAAATCATATGCCGCCACGTACCCCACTGAGCGGTTGGAAAGAAGTCAAATTGTGTGCTTATGTACTGGATGAATAACATAGCTTGAATAAAGTTCGGAATTGATATTCCAATAATTGCAATAAACATGGTTGCATAATCTATCATTCGGTTGTGTCGAAGCGCAGCGAGAACACCAAGAATGATGCCTGAAATCACCGCAAACATTAACGTCACAAACCCGAGCTGCAACGATGCAGGAAAACCGCTAATGAGCATATCGTTGACTTCTCTTGAACGCGTGACCATCGACGGTCCGAAATCAAACGTGACGGCGTTCGTTAAGTACGTAAAGTATTGCATAATCACGGGTTGGTCTAAGTTATAATGTGCCATCATATTCTCACGAGCTTGTTCCGACATGCCGACATCATCAACATCTAGTGGGCTGCCGGGTGCTAGTTGCATCAGAACAAAAGTAATTGTAATGATGACCCATAATGTCACGAGTAGCCAAAGAAAGCGCTTTCCTATAAATTGAAGCAAGTCATTGTTTCCTCCTTTCTCGTCATGGAGTGTGTTTTTAATGAGAATATTGAGAAAATGGCGTCTTGATAGTATTACAATAATGGAAGTAGACGCCCAAGTCAATTCATTTTCAGTGAATATTGCTAACTTTCATGATAGATTTGCTATCCATGTATAATGAAACGTTATCAATTTACTTTTGATAAATCAATTGTTTAAGAGTTGTATGTTCAGGGAAGGACATGACTAATAAGGCAGTAGCCTTTAACCGATCATGCATAGAAAGGTTGATTATACAATGGCAAAGAAAGTAGCAGTACTCATCACAGATCTTTTTGAAGACAGTGAGTTTACAGATCCAGCCAAAAACCTTGAACAAGCAGGACATGAAATTGTAACGATAGAGAAAAAAGCAGGCAATGAAGTGACTGGCAAGAAAGATGGAACGAAAGTGACAATCGACAAAGGCATTGACGACGTTTCGCCAGAGCAATTTGATGCGTTGCTCTTACCTGGAGGATTTTCACCAGACATCTTGCGTGGCGATGACCGTTTTGTTGATTTTACGAAAGCATTCGCAGATGCAGGAAAACCGATTATGGCCATTTGCCACGGTCCACAACTGCTCATTAATGCAGACGTATTAAAAGGAAGAACTGTAACTGGTGTGAAACCGATCGTACCGGACTTAAAAAACGCAGGCGCAAACTTTAAAGATGAAGAAGTTGTCGTTTGCCAAGGAAATCTTGTCACGAGTCGAACACCAGATGATTTACCCGCATTTAACCGGGAGTCATTAAAAGTGCTCGAATCTTAAATAATAAATGCCCTGCCCCCTGAATAACAGGCGGCAGGCATTTGCATTTCGAAAGTAAAAACTTTCAGCCTAGCTAAAGCCGATACGTTGACAAGCTTTGAATTGATTAACGGGCAGAGTACATGTACACACCGTGCTTATACTCCTTATCAACCATGTGCAATTGCTCCATATAATCCAAATGACCAATGATTTCTGACATGACGAGGGGGAATTGGCTCTTGTAACGCTTCTCGTACATTTGCTTTGCCACGTCACTAGCTGTTTGTTGTGATGTGTAAAGCAAATCGCGAATGGCGTCAGTTTTTCTTTTGACCCCTTCAAGCCGTTCGTGAATGAGCGCTTTAGGGTCAGTGATTACTGAACCATGACCGGGATGAACCGTATTCACATTCGTGTTTGCAATTTTTTGCAATGACTGCACGTGTTGACTAAGTGCTTGGATCCGTTCTCCATCCTCGTTTGGTTCAACAATCGCATTACTGGATATATGGCCAATGAGCAAATCACCACTGATGAGCAAATCGCGATATTGAAAGGCAATCTGATCGGGTGAATGACCTGGCACTTCTAACACCTCAAATCCAAAAAGTGATTGCTCCACATCCACATACGTCAATTCCCCGTCAATGGCTTGACTGGCATTCGCATCTAATGACGCGAGCAGATGTTGAATTTGCTCCTTGCCAACGTCACCACAACCAGATTCACGATAGAGTTGTTCATAGAAAGCGATGCGCATGTCCATAAAGTTCGGCTCACGTCGCAATCGTGGTGTAGACTTTTCATGAACATATAAAGGGATTTCCACTTTGCCTCTAATGGTATTTACGAGTCCGACATGATCAGGGTGGTGGTGAGTAAGTAGAATTGCGCTCAAATCCGTAACTTCGTAGCCTAAGCGATGCAATTCACTTTGTAAATCATCCCAACATGTTTCTGTAGGATAGCCCGCATCGAGCAGTAAAAGATCCCGATCCGTCTCAATGATGTAAAAGTTAATGCTTTTTAATGAAGACTTGGTTGTTGAATAGATCGGGTGTATCAAAATCAAAAGAAGTTCCTCCTTGCAATCAATGAAAGCGAAATATACAGTATATTCTATCATGAATATCGCTATGGAGGCATAGAAATGGATCAGACAATCTACCTTGTTCGTCATGCGCATGCTAATTATCAAGCCGATGAACGAACGCGTGAACTATCGGAAAGAGGAATGAAAGAGCGCCAGCTCCTCGCTGATTATTTTGAAGGGATTTCAATTACAGCGATTGTGTCTAGCCCTTACCGAAGAGCGGTTCAAACGGTTGAAACTGTTGCGGAAAAGAAAGGGTTGCCGATTACTTGCGATGAGCGGTTTCGAGAACGTCTTATCAGAAAAGGCTATATTGAAAATTTTACTGAAGTAGTCAAGCAGATGTGGCAGAACCATCATTCTCATTTCCTGACGGTGAATCCAATGAAGTAGGCACAAGTCGTATTGTTGATGGTTTTTTTGCACACGCACAAACCGGCTCGACACTCATTTCAACACACGGAAACATTCTCACCCTGTTGCTCTATTCTTTCGATCGGGCATACAATTACCGACATTGGCTGAACATGCCGATGCCGGCATTGTATCGTTTAGACAAAGCTGAAGGTGGATGGACGATTAGTCCACAAACTCTCCAGCATAATCAAACTGTTTATCCCGCCAAACCGTGTGAAAATGAGGATCGCTAGCGTTAGAAGCTCCTTCTTTTGCAGACCACTCTAGCCATACTCTTGGACCATCAATTCTTGCGTAAGCACTAGGTTCATTCATGTCAGAGTGACCAGACCAAGCAATAGTTGTTTCATTAAGCGCAACTTCTTCGAGGTAAGCATTTACGGTTTCACTTTCAGGAGAAGCGGCTGTCCAAGTAGTCACTACGTCTTTAAAGAGTTCCTGCTGCTGAGCGGAAAGCGCGCTGTATGCGATTCCCATTTTTTCTGGGAAGCTGTTGTCTTTCTCTGGACCTAGAACAATATCTTCATGTAGCTCTCCGAGTTTTGCCGCATCGATTTGCTCCTCACTTAAAGAATCAAATAACGTCTGTAGGCTGTTTTTTTCATCGTGAAGGGGTTCATAAGTCACCCCGTCCCACCACGTAAACTGACCGGGTTCTACCCCGAGAAATTGAGGGGTAACATGAGCGACGTTCTCGTGAATAACGATGTTCTTTGCAAGGTGATGACCGCTAAATTGCAGCATCCAAACATCATCATCAGAAGGGGTTCCATGTATGGAAATCGAATAAAGCCCAGCACCGAGAGTATCATCGGTATTGTCGGTGTGCAAAAACGCATCGGCTTTCATTACGTCTGTAAGCTGTTTGTACCCCTCTTCACTTTGTGTGGAGCGAATGAGCTGTAATGCGGCACGAATATTTTCTGCATTTAGCTCATGAAAAGAAGCGCCATTTCTCGTTTCTTCATGAAGAGGCGCATTATCCCAATTCATCACTGTCTCTTCCTTGAAATCAAGCTGAACACGATGCTGGTCTTCAGGTGAGAGAGTTGAAAGAAAAACCTTCGCGGCTTTGGTTGGGGAATCAGGTACAGGTTGTTCAAAAGAACTGTCAATCATTTCGATTAATCGTGCGGTTTCTTCTGATTGTGCCTTATGTATGGAAACGCCAGTGTCCTCAGTGTTGTGTGTTGCGACAATTGTGGTCAGTAATAGAGTAGCGGTGAACAAGATCGGTTTAAACATGACCATGCCTCCTAAATGATTTAATGTTAGTATTTCCAAAAATTGAGAAGAACATGCTTGGAATCTAAAGGCGAAGAAAGATATAATGAAGAGTATATCGATGATTAGAGGAGGGTTGATTAATGTCGAATGAATCAATGAAAGATGTTGTTCGTTTTCATAACGGCGTCATGATGCCGCAGCACGGTTTTGGGGTTTATCTCATTAATGAACCTTCAGAGGCAGAGACCGCGATTACAACGGCTATTGATGCTGGTTACCGATCTTTTGATACGGCTCAACTCTATGAGAATGAACGGCTAATTGCTGAGCAACTTAGAGGAACATCACCGTCGATTAACGACGTATTTATGACAACGAAAATACACAATGATCATCAAGGGTATGACAACACGCTCCAGTCGTTTGAACGTTCGATGAACGAGATGCAGCTGGATCGTTTAGATCTTTTACTCGTGCATTGGCCGAGTAGACAGCATCTGTTCGATACGTGGAAAGCACTAGAGCGATTGTATGATGAAGGTACAGTAAGAGCCATTGGCGTATGCAACTATCAAGTTGATCACTTGGAACGGTTAGCTACGAAAGCAAACGTCAAACCGATGATTAACCAAGTGGAATGCCACCCATACTTGACGCAATACGCACTAAAAGATTACATGGATGAGCAAGATATTGTGTTTGAAGCGTGGAGTCCAATCGGACGGGGAATTGTCCTTGAAGATCCCGTTCTTCAAGAGATTGCAAAGAATCACAATAAATCCGCCGCACAAGTGGCATTACGCTGGCATTTGCAACAAGACTCGGTCATCATTCCGAAATCAGTGACGCCAACACGAATTTATGAAAATACGAACATTTACGACTTTCAATTAACAGAACAAGACATGCATCGCATCGATGCACTAAATCAAGATGCGAGAAGAGGACCGGACCTGACGAAGTGTACGAGAGAATCTAAATCGAATACAAAAGATTCATCGTTGGTGACATGTGTATCGTTTGTAATCGCATCAGTTGTTTGCAAATGAACGGATAGGATACAATAGTCCACAGCGATGAATAAAGGAGACCGGTCGATGATTGCGACATCTAAGAAAGATATACACGGACTAAAAGAAGCAGGGAAAGTCATCTCAGAAATTAGAGATGAAATGATTGCCCACACTAAACCAGGCATCACGACAAAACAGTTAGATGAAATAGCCGAGCGAATGTTCAAAAAGTACGGTGCCATTTCTGCACCGATCAGTACGTACAACTTCCCAGGCTACACGTGCATCTGTGTAAATGAAGAAGTGGCTCATGGCATTCCTGGTGATCGAGTCATCCAAGACGGAGAGCTCGTAAATATCGACGTGTCCGGAGCGTATAACGACTATTGGGTGGATACTGGAAAGTCATTGATTGCTGGGGAGACGAAGAGTGAAGAGTTGGAACAGCTGCTGAAGGCGACGGATGTTGTATTTGATGCGGGTCTTCAGAAGTTTAAAGCTGGAGCGAAAATGAACGGTGTAGGTCGCGCTGTTCACCGTACAGCAAAAAAACTTGGGTATACAGTGATCAAAAACCTCACGGGTCACGGTGTAGGTTCTTCCTTGCGCGATGAACCTGATCATATTTTTAACTACTATATACCGTGGGATAAAGAAGTTTTCACGAATGGTTCTGTTATCGCTTATGAACCGTTTGTATCGACTAAGGCTGAAGAGATCTATGAAAAAGACGATGGATGGACGTTGCTTACAAAAGAACGAGGATACGTCGCTCAAAAAGAACATACGATTATCGTTACACAAGATGAACCGATCATTGTCACGTAAGGAAGCGCGCCCGGGTTCGGGCGCGCTCAACAACGCAATCGTCGTAATCTACTGAATAATCGGAGGGGTAGCATGAAGAAGGTTGGATTTATCGGAATCGGTGTGATGGGTAAAAGCATGACAAAACACTTGATGGATGCGGGTTTTGACGTAAGTGTTTACACTCGGACGCCGTCAAAAGCAGACGAGCTCGTTAATGGTGGTGCAACTTGGAAAGATTCTGTCCAAGCACTGGCCCAAGATGTTGATGTTGTCATTACGATGATTGGGTACCCTAAAGATGTCGAAGATATTTATTTTGGCACAGAAGGTTGTTGAATTCAGCTAATGCACACACAACGTTCATTGATATGACTACCTCCAAACCATCATTAGCTGTTAAAATTGAAAAAGCGGCAAAGGAGCGAGGGTGTGCTGCTCTGGATGCACCTGTATCTGGTGGTGACGTGGGTGCGAGAAATGGCGCACTTACAATTATGGTCGGTGGCGATGAAGACGTGTATGACGCTTCTCTTCCTCTCTTTGAAGTGATGGGCAGCAACATTCAACGACACGGACCGGCAGGGAGCGGCCAACATGCGAAAATGTGCAACCAAATTGCGGTTGCTGCAAGTATGATTGGTGCGGCTGAAGCGCTTGGTTATGCAAAGCAAGCAGGTCTGGATGAACAAAAGGTACTTTCCACCATCTCTTCGGGGGCTGGTGGCAGTTGGACGCTAAACAACCTAGCCCCACGAATGCTGAATGGAGATTTTGAGCCTGGCTTTTATGTGAAGCATTTCATTAAAGATATGGACGTAGCACTTGAAGAGCTAGAGTCCATGGACCATGACTTACCGGGACTTCGACTTGCGAAGCGTCTCTATGACGAGCTCGCTTTGAAAGGGGAAGAAAACAGCGGTACACAAGCTGTGTACAAGCTATGGCAATAAGGAGAACAAAATGAAAGAGATTTTTAAAGATAAAACGGTACTACTGCCATTTATAACAGCCGTGATGTTGACGATTGTCTCAGCAGTCATCATGTATTTCGGAAGCCTATTGTGGATTATCTTCTTCAGTTTGGCGCAAATCAATCTATTTCTCGGCATGTACCGAATCATGAAGCACGTACAATCATAAAAGGCTTGCGAACTCCGCAAGCCTTTTCATTTTAAGGAGGAGAGTTTCATGCAAAGCTTACAAGGAAGAAAAGCACTCATCACAGGAGCAGGTTCAGGGATTGGGCAAGCCGTTGCAAAACGGCTTGCTGAAGAAGGGGTTCACGTTGTTCTAGTTGGACGAACAGAGGACAAGCTGCTTAAAACCGCTTCTTTGCTCGAAACTTATGAAGTGAACGTTGTAACAGAAGTCATGGATGTTGGCGAAGCAACGTCCGTTGAAGCCGCTGTTGCTCGCATTAAAGCAAGCATTGGCGACGTCGATATTCTCATTAACAATGCAGGCGCAGGAAAATCATCCCCGTTTCTTGAACTGACCGAGTCAGATTGGGAAGACATTTTAAATGTTAATGTGAAAGGTGTATTCCGGGTAACACAAGCGGTACTGCCAGGCATGATTGAGAAGAACCGTGGGGACATTGTCAACATTGCGTCAACGTCTGGTCTACGGGGAACGAAAGGATCAAGTGTATACAGTGCATCTAAATTCGCATTAAGAGGGTTGTCAGAAGCGTTAATGCAAGAGATGCGTCCACACAACATTCGTGTACAAACGATCAATCCGAGTAAAGTCATTACTGGATTTGGCGGCAGTGAGCCTGAGGAAAATACAGAGGACGCATTTATGCAAGCCGAAGATGTAGCCGATGTGATTGTTACTCAGCTCATGTTACATCCTCGCATGTTCGTGAAACAATCCGAGCTATGGGCAACGAACCCACGGTAAGCATGATTTTAGACAAAACCGCCAAAACTAGGGTACACTGTGGTTCGCAAGAAATACAAAGGGGTTGAAACAATGCAAACATTAACGAATAAAACAGCAGTGATTACAGGGGCAGGACGAGGCATTGGCCGTGCAACTGCGATTGCTTTTGCAAAAGAAGGCATCCATGTAGGGTTAATTGGGCGCTCTCTTGAAAACTTAGAAAAAACGGCTGAAGAACTAAAGCAATACGACGTTAACGTTTCTGCCGCCTCAGCCGATGTGAGTGACCTAAACGCAATGGAAGAAGCCTTTTCGCACATTAAAAATGATCTCGGGACGATTGATATTCTTATTAATAATGCTGGAATTGGAAAGTTTGGTGGCTTTTTAGACTTACTCCAGAAGAATGGCAAGAGATCATTGACGTGAACTTGAAAGGTGTATACAATGCGACGCGCATTGTGCTTCCAGATATGATCGAGAAACAAGCAGGAGACATCATCAATATTTCCTCAACAGCAGGTACGAAAGGTGCACCAGCGACGAGTGCGTATAGCGCCTCTAAGTATGCAGTCATGGGACTCACCGAATCACTCATGCTCGAAGTGCGAAAGCATAACGTTCGTGTATCCGCGCTCACACCGAGTACAGTTGCTACTGACTTAGCCATAGAAAACAATCTTACCGATGGGAATCCAGAAAAAGCGATGCAGCCAGAGGACTTAGCGGAGCTAATTACTGCGCAGTTGAAATTGCACCCAAGAGTATTTGTGAAAACAGCAGGGTTATGGGCAACCAACCCGTAAAGAAAGAGCCCCATCAAAGGAGCGGATGTCTCATAGTAGACATCCGCTTTTTTAATTACGCAACGGGGTAGAGGTGGAGACATTTTTCGCTATCGTTCGGGTTCTTGGACCGGAATATAAGGGGTTGATGAGGTCTACTCATTCCTGAATTCCGCTGATGGTGTTGGAGTTCTAGGGAGGAGAACTTGTACCTGCTCTCTACCAATGTTGAGGTAGTGTTTGTTCAGAAATACTTCTCTATAAGTGGAACGAAAGAAATTCACTGAATCGTATGACCGAGATCGGTCTTTGCGGGCAAACGCCTACCTATTGACTGTTGAAGTGCATATCACTTTGACAACTTCGTTGTTCGTCACTTCAAGGGTTGCGGGCAACACGAAAAACGTTTACCGAAGGGTAAAAGGTCGTGACCGAGGCTCACCACCTGGCACAAGCATGTGATGGCTAGTCAAGTATGTGACAATCCAGCCATCAAACTGGGCACTTTCGGCACGCAACTGTCACAAATCGCAATATTTGTGACAGTTGACACTGTTTATGTGCGCATTCACGTTTAAAAACATGATTTTTCTTTCTCAAATGTCACTTAAATGAATATATGGGGCATTTGGACTTCTTTCCACACACCGTAGCCAGGAGGCAGCACCGAACCGATGTCGCCTTATCGTCTGGACTACATAGAAAACACGGCGGAGATTTTTGACCGCCGATGTTGAACTTGTGCTCTGGAGTACAACCATCCACCTGCAGTGGAACGCAACAACAAACTGTGCAATTAGGAAAATGTTACGTTCATTCTATCCAGATCGTTTATATAATTCTAAAGAGGGTATGGCGTAGTGCAAAGCTTGGCCCCGTCGCCCGAGAAGCGCATTCATTTAGCCGGCTTCTGTGTCTGCAATGGTAATTGATACTCCAGCGTTTTTCATTGGGGCCAAGTGGTCGTCAAGGGTATCGCTGTCTGTGATTACCTCATGAATACGTGCGAGCGGACAAATGGAAGAAAACATCGTCGTGTCGAATTTATGATGCTCCACAAGAGCAATCACTTTTGCGGATGCCGCATAGATGTGTTCATGAAAAACAGCGACTTCTGGAGTGGCGGTGCTTAACCCTTTTGCTGATATACCTCCAGCAGAAGCAAAGCAAAGGTCGACAGAGAATCGCCGACTGTTCTCAAGCGCTAAACTGTCGGTCATATTCCCTGAGGATTTAACTTCTCCTCCAATTAAATAGGTGGTCACGTGCGTATAATCACGCAAGTGATAGGCAATCTCAACAGAGTTTGTCACGACTGTATACGCAAAGTCTACAGGCAAATACTGAAGAAGAGCGTAATGAATGGATGCACCACCGATAAAAACGGTTTGCTCAGGTTCAATGCGTGCTACCGCTTCCTTTGCGATTTGTTGTTGTTGGGTGTTAGCTTTGCCATATCTTTCTTGATTTGACCTTGGGCTTTGCCTGCTCATTGGCATTGGAATAGCCCCGCCGTGGGTCCGCTTGAGAAGGTTTAGTTCCTCCATCATCGACAAATCACGACGTACTGAATCGATCGAAATTCCGAATTTTTCTGATAGTTATTTTGTTGATACGCGGCCTTTTGCTTTTAACATTTGCACGATCGTGTCTCTTCGTTCTTCCAAATACATGTGATCACCCTTTCGGTTTAGTTAATGGTAGTACACAGCATTAATTCTGTTTTGTTCATTTTTGTTTATTTTATTTCATTTCATTTCATGTTGACTCTAACGCTACGTGACAGTTTAACGTATTTATTGTGGGAGGTGACGGATTGCTTAAAGTTAAACAAGTAAGCCAGATTGTAGGGATTAGTGTGCGGACGTTGCACCATTATGATGAGATTGGGTTACTCGTTCCCGATACAACGACAGAGGCGGGGTATCGATTGTATTCGGAAGAAAACCTAAAAGATTTGCAACAAATTCTGTTTTTCAAAGAACTTGGGCTCTCATTAAAGTCAATAAAGGAAATTATAACTAATCCTGGATTTGACCATCGAGATGCATTAATGCTTCATCGCAAAAGTTTGGAAGAAAAAAAGCGAGCGATTGTGCAAATGATTGAAACGATCGATCGAACATTAGACGCTAAAGAAGGAGAGATTGATATGACAGATAAAAAACATTTTGCAGGGTTTGATTTTTCAGAAGGCGAGCAATATGAGAAGGAAGCGAGAGACAAATGGGGGATAAAGCTGTGGACGAAGCAAAAGGTCACGTGCACAAGCAGGAGACGAAGATGGCTGAGCGTATGAACGACATTTATCGAGATCTTGCTACAATGCGTGATACTGAACCAACTTCACAAGAAGCTCAGAAAGCAATCGCAACGTGGTATGTGTATTTAAATGAGCTGGGTACGTACTCACTGGATGCATTCGCGGGCTTAGGAGAGATGTACGTTGCAGATGAGCGGTTCAAGAACAACATCGATCAGTTTGGTGACGGATTAGCTGAATGGATGCAACAAGCGATGAGAGCATATGCTGAACAAAACAAATGATTGGCGAACCTTGACGAGGGGACGGGCTCGATTAGAGTGGAGTAAATTATAATTTGGAGAAGGAAAAATGAATCGATCTCACGTACACCTTTGCATTGGTCTCGTATTCATCTTCATTTCAGCCCTTCTATATGAAACAAGAGTCATTTCTATTGCGATTTTGGCGATTCCCCCCATGCCGACGTTTTAGACATTTTAAATACGAATTTTGCGAACTACGCTAACAGTCAATTGCCTGTAATGTTGCTTCCATTCACGATCTTGTCGTTTGTTATCGGACTCGCATCTTTCGTTTTATCGTTCAGATTAAAGTAGATGATGGAGCGTTTAAGCAGCTCCAATCCATTACAATTGCCCGCCTGTGCATCGGCACTGGGCGGGCTTTGTGTGTCGGAAGGCGCTATTGTTAAGCAGAAGTCTTAGACCAAGAAAATACACGAATGGCGATCGTAAATAAAATGACGATGGTGATCATAATCACGGTTAGGCTTAGCCATAACGGGTACTCTGCAGAATAATTTACGATTAAAAGGTCACGTTTTACATCACCCAAATAGGTGAATGGGAAAAATAAAGCGATCGTGTCCATTACTTGACTGGAATAAATACTTAACGGCATAAGTACGCCACTAAGCATAAGCACGGGTGCAGATAATCCACCGAGCAATGCACCAGCCGTTTCTGCAGATTGTAAAATTGAACCAAAAATGAATCCGAGTGTAACCATCATGGCGAGCGTGAGCATCGAGATGGCTATTCCAGGTAGAAACTGGCTGATTGATATGATTCCAAGTAACAGTCCAAGTAGCAAAAATAATACCATTTGAAACACGCCAATGAGGAAACGGACAGAAATTTGTGACAGGACATACGTGCTTTTTTTTAGGGGTGAGATTTCTAACAGTCGAAGAACACCACTCTTTCGTTGCTCAATGAGAGGGATGGCTGTTCCAAGAAGACCAGATGATAACAAGGCGAACACGATCAGTCCAGGGAATAGATACTCCATGAACGAGAGGCCATCGGCCTGGGCTGGAGTGAGCATATCAATCCCCCAAAACATAAGCAAAAATAATAAAGGGAATATCATGATTAAAAAGAATGTTCTTGGAACTCTTTTTATTTCTAACCATTGAACTTTGGACAGTTCAACTAGCGTTTGTTTTTGCATATCAATCTACTCCTGTCCGCATTGTAGAACCTGTGAGACTCTTGAACGCTTCATTAAGTGTTTGTTTGTTTTTATTTGCGTATTTTCGAATGAGTTGCTCCGATGTATCGATGTCGAGAATAGCTCCTTCGTGCAAGACAGCAATTTGATCACTAAATTGTTCGGCTTCTTCCATATAGTGGGTCGTAAACACGATCGTTTTTCCTTTAGCTTTCATATCGGCGAGTACTTCCCAAATCAATTCTCTCACTTGGACGTCTAAGCCGCAGTCGGTTCATCAAGCAAAATCACTTTTTGGTCGCCAATGAGGGCTAACCCAATCGCTGTTCGTTGCTTTTGACCTGTGGAAAGCTTGTGGATGCGCTTATGCTTCAAAGCATCCAAGTGTAAAAGATCTAGTAAGTGATCAGGAGATATCGGTTTTGAATAAAAGCTAGCAAACAATGAGTATAATTCTTGAACCGTGGTGCGTTCGAACATCGCGTGGTTTTGCAATTGGACGCCGACAGAATTTCGTATTGAAGAAACCTGCTTGCCATTAATGGACAGAGACCCGGAGTCGTAAGATGTGAGTCCGATGAGGCATTCCATGAGCGTCGTTTTCCCTGCACCATTCCTTCCTAAAATCGCAAAGGTCTGATTTTCTAGAATTGTGAGTGTCACGTCGTTTAGGGCGCGCCGGTCGTCGTATATTTTGACAAGGTCTTGAATATGGATATTCATCATTTCTCTTTATCCTTTCTGTTCGTTGTGACGGTGGACTAGATAAAGAACAATACCAAAGAAGACGGTCCATCCACTTAATACGATGAGGGCAGATAATAATCGGATACATTCCCTCCAGCGATGCTTAAGCCTAGTCCTTCGTAAGCGTATTTGATCGGGAAGAGTGCATTGATGGATGACACCCACCTTTGATCGATGAGTGGTTCGAATGTAGCCAAAAAGAAAAGGCCTAGTGCAACCGGCAAATGAATGCTCGTTGATTGAACTTGAGATGTTGACCACAGTCCGATTGACGTTGAAAGTAGCAGATAAAAAGTACAAGACAGCAGGAAGAACAGAGCAAAAGGAAGGGGCTGAACGCTGAGCCCTTGAATAAATAAGCAGATGGCACAAATGATTACGGTGAGACCAAAAAACAAGATGCTTTTTGCCATGAGCACCTCCTTTACATTCGTTGGAGATGCGAGAAGCATTTGAAATGTCCCTTTTTCTTTTTCTTCGGCAATCGACGTGGCCGGCATCATACCGCAAAGAAACAATACCGCCATTAATATCGGCATCGATACGAGTTCAAAGCTCTCACTCGGTTGACTCGGGTCAGACATTAACGTATACAGCACCGCAACAAAAACAGGCATGATTAACAACATGACGATGAGTGGATGTTTAAGGTGATCCTTCACATCTTTTAAAAATAAATATCGTATTCTTTTAATGGATAAGTACATGTTCGAATTCTCTCCGTTCAATGTGGGAGTGTACACGCCCACATTGAACGAAGAGCGGATCCCCCTTCCATGTTTCAAGTGTATGGAATGTCAGAGCCGATCGCATCATTTGAGCGACGAGTGGTGACGTTGATCTTGCCAGTGATGCAAATAGACAGGTGAATGGTTCAAATTTGGATGCCCAACTTCTCATACAAAGGCGAGACATTTGCTCGTGATAACGGCACGCTCGTATTTTCCACAGAAAGAATCAAGCTGTAACTGTTTCTCGTCCACTTCATCACTTCCCGCACCCGTTGTAAATTTACGAGGTACGACCGATGTGTTCGAAAAAAGCCAAAGGGGAGTAGTTGCAACTCCAATTCTTGCAGTGTTAACGTCGAGCGAAATGTTTCTGTTTGGACGTGCAACATTGATGTGCCGTCAATACTCTCGATGTAATCAATTTCCTCAGGATCAAACAAAATGAGCTTCTCCTCAGATCGAGCAGGGATTTTTTTGAATGAAGGCGGCGCAACATGACTTCGTTCAGGGAGTTCTGTTGATGTATGTTCACCGTTGGTTTCAAGAAACGTAAGCGCGCGGTGTGTGAGGCGATACACAGCTGCCCCCATTGACAATGCATCCTCTAAAAATGTACTCGTCACGAGCGTCGTGATCCCTTTTTGCTGCCAGCTTTCGAGGTTTGCTCTCAAGATCAGCTTCGTTTCGTCATCAACACCTGATTCAGGATCTTCAAGAATAATCGTCTTTGGCTCATGAATTATTGCCCGGGCAATGAGCACCCTCCGTTTTATAGAATGTGGCAATTTTCGGTAAGGTTCATTCACATAATCAGAAAGTCCCCAATCTCCGACAACTGCTTTTATATCTATAGAAGAGTTGTACATTTGCGCGAATATCATGAGGTTGTCGCGAACGGAAAGTCGTTCATAAAGTGTATCGTTTTGTGTGAACACACCGATAGGGAAATCACCTACGGATATAGAGCCATTCGAAGGTTGGTCCTGTTTTGTGACGAGTGTAATGAGATGGTTCCCTTGCTTTTGACTACAATGAATGACCGTCGCCGATCCTTCTGGAAGCTCAAGGTTTATGGAAGGAATGATCGAGCGACCGTTTTCAACTTTTGTCAAATTTGTAAATGTAATCATAGTATTCTCCTTACGATATGTTCGTCTCTTTAGTATACAAAAAATACAGACAATGAAGGAGAGAGATTTCCCTGATCAACGAGTGAATTGCTTCTGTAATTTACGGATTTAAACGAAAACGCTCATCATACGTGAACGTATGATGAGCGTTTTTTATCCCTATTGAAGAATGGCAAGGTAGCCGAAGTAACCCGCAACAACACCTAGCACGCCCCATACAACGATGCTTACCGTGTGCCAAAGAATAACTTTTCCACGGCTTGCGCCTGCAGCAAGTGAAATGAATGCGGCGATGTGACCAGAAGCGATGAGCGGTGCGATGAGTGCCAATCCAGGCACACCGTACTTGTCGTAGTATCCTTGCGCTTTTTTCGCGCGTTTTCCGAAAAAGCCTTCTTTTCCTTTCGCTTCACGTCGTTCTCTGAGCATACGGAACAATGCATTAAACGGAAGGATGATCGCCATAACGGACAACCAGTTGCCAATCATACTGCTAATGGCGGCGGTAACGATTGGTACGCCAATAAAGGCACCGACGAAGCTTCCAAAAAATGTCTCTAAAAATGGAATCATAGCAAGAACAAGTATACCGAGGTGTTGAACGAGTGGATTCACTTCAAGTAAATAGACTAAGAAATCGTTTATCATGGTCATGCACTCCTTGTTTTGTTGGTACGTTAACCATACACTGGATTTTGCAAATTGACGGTAGTTCAGATTGGAGACGTTCGTTTCATGTCATGAAACAGACGGTGATGTGCTGAAACGACGTTAAAATGACGCCAACCGTACGGGAAGTTGTGAAACGTCCAAACCGTGTCGGGAAACGGGCAATTTGACAATAACTTTCATGTGTAATAAATTATTTACATGTGAAAATAAATAATCAGGAGGGATCATGCGATGGAATCTTTTAATATTTTCGGTATTGTCGTACAGGTTCTTTTCGTATTGCCGATTATTGGTTTGTTCGTTTACCTCATCATCGTGCTTAGACGAATGAGAAGACAAACAAACAATGAAGGCAACGAACAAAGTGCAGTTGCTCAAACGATCGAAGAACTAGGCGAACGAGAAATTGTATTGAAGACAGAAATTGGCGAAGAGAGAAAGAAACTACAGCAAGCGATCGGAGATTTGGATCATCTTCTGCATGAGGTGCGAGAATGAGCGAAGAGAGAACCGGGGATGAACTGCTCGCTTTCTTTGAGGCATTAGCGAACCGTCACCGATTACGAATGGTCGCCATGCTCTATGAAGACCGCAAGTACGTAAGCCAATTGGCAAGGGAATTAGGAATGAGCGTCCCCTCGTCTACATGCACCTCAATCGTCTTGAGGAAGCGAAAATTGTAACAAGTGAACGGGAAATATCCGAAAGTGGCAAAGCGATGAATTATTACGCGCTCGAACCATTTTATGAAGAGATAACAGCAGCTTACATTGCTCGCGCAACAAAGACGCTATCGAACGAAAAAAAGAAAGGATGACGAGCGTTGGAAATTATGGAAGAAGGAATTATTTGGGGAACCGTCATTTATTCTATTGCGGCATTACTCATGATGTTTATCATACTTGCGATTATTGTCATGCTCGTCGTGTTGTTTGTGCAGTTGGTAAAGAGAAGGAATATGCCAGATCGTTATGCGGCGTATGAAAAGATGGCGACAAATGAAGTAGAGAAGCAAAAGCAACGAATTCAAGATCAAGAAGCGCTTCTTGATGACCTGAAAAAGGCAAACGAAAAAGTTCATGCAGTCAATCGTCGCTTAAGAGATGTATAATAGAAACAACTCTACAAAGTAGAAAGCGGTGTTCGGATGGACGCATCGATTGATAAACTAGTCATTCCAGTCGTGAGAGTAAAAGATAAACGTATTAATTCGTGGAATGATGCTGCCGAGGAGCTAATGGCACATCGTGACCGTTTGGAGGAAGTGCTCAGTCGAAAGGAAGAACGATCGATTTTTGAAGGCTGGGAAATGGTTAAGGTAAACGAAACGGAAGCCGACGGTCACAACGGCCAACTGTATTTCTTTTTCCCGATTACGCATTCTGATGTTCACGCTTTGCAACGTGAAATGGACAGTGTATTAGAAAGCGCATATGATGGCATTTATATTACCGATACAAACGGTTTAACATTGTCGGTAAACAGTGCTGTTGAACGGATCACGAAGATTCCGAAACATTATTTTATCGGGAAAAATGTAACAGAACTCAAAGAAAGAGGCATCCTTTCGAGGCCGGTTACATTTCGTGTCGTTGAGGAGAAACGTCCAGTAACGGTTCATGAACGTGGCAGAGGGAATCGAGAAATTATGATGACGGGTAGTCCGGTCATGAACCAAAACGGTGAAGTGGAGAAGGTTATTACGATCATTCGAGATATGAGTGATTTGCGGAGAATTAGTGATGAAATGCGGGAAGTAAGAGAATTGAATACGCTTTACCGGGCTGAATTGGAACGTGTCAGGCAAGGAGAAAAGAAAGGTATGGTTTGTAAGAATGAAGCGATGCAAAGCATTTATGAAACCGGTGCACGCTTGGCGAGTGTGGATGCATCCATACTTATTCTCGGTGAAACAGGGGTTGGCAAAGATGTATTTGCAAGTTTCGTTCATCAAGAGAGCCCGAGGAATGATACAGGATCGTTTATTAAAGTGAATTGTGGCGCCATACCGGAAACGCTATTAGAATCGGAACTGTTTGGGTACGAAGCGGGGGCGTTCTCAGGGGCGAATAAAAATGGCAAAGCAGGTATGTTTGAACTTGCGGACGGGGGGACGTTGTTCCTTGATGAAATAGGAGAAATGCCACTCGACCTTCAAGTGAAACTTTTACAAGTTTTGCAAGACAAACAACTAAGAAGGGTCGGCAGTGAGCAAACAAAAGCGATTGATGTCCGCGTCATTTGTGCGACGAATCAAGATTTGCAAGCGCTCGTCAGAGAAGGGCGGTTTCGAGAGGATCTATACTACCGAATCCATGTCATTCCCATTCGAATTCCACCAATCCGCGAAAGAAAAGACGAAATCTTTGCTCTAGCTCAACTCTTTCTTGATCGATTTAATGAAAAATATGACGTCGCAAAACAACTTTCAAGTGAAGTTTTGGATTTCTTTTATAAGCATGACTGGAGGGGAAATGTGCGTGAACTTTCCAACGTCGTCGAGCGGCTTGTCGTAACGACCCACGATTCGTTCGTTACGATTGACGATTTGCCAGATGATTTAATTGCAGGGATGAAAAAACGACATTTGCCTGCAACGTTAGAAGAAGCGAGAGACGGTGCAGAGCGAGAATTACTCGTAGCAGCTTCGATGGAAACCCAGAATACGTATCGATTGGCAGAGCGCTCGGCACGAGCCAAGCGACAGTCGTTCGCAAGTTGCAGAAATACAACATTCAATTCAAAAACGAATCAATAATGCAAGAGTGAATCGGTTCATTGTTCCAAACGAGCGTGTTCCTCGCGTTTCATTGGCACAATGTTTGCATTTAATTACTCGAGAGAGGAGTGTTGTTACATGAAAAGTGAAAACGATGTGGTGATTGTAAGCGCAGTCAGATCAGCCGTTGGCCGAGTGGGCGGAAGTCTTAAACATATGAACAGCGGTGTATTAGCGTCAAAAGTTATTGAAAGCGTCATCAAACGTTCAGGTATTGAACAGTCGAGTGTAGATGAAGTCATATTAGGAGAAGTTCGCTCCACAACAGAATCTTCAAACGTGGCTCGTGTTGCATCACTGCGCGCAGGGTTACCTGAAGAAACCTCTGCATTTACGATCAATCGTCTCTGTGCGTCAGGCATTCAAGCGATTACGTCAGGTGTTCAACAGATCCAATCTGAAACAGCACAAGTCGTCATTGCCGGTGGGACTGAAAACTTAAGCCAAGCGCCGATCTACCTGCGGAATTCGCGTTACGGTGAAGGGAACCCGAAACTCGTCGATTCCAACCTAGAAGCCGGGCAGCAGCCTCAAGAAATCTACGGGAGAACTTAGGAATGGGAATGACAGCAGAAAACGTCGCTGAACGATATGCAATTTCTCGTGAAGATCAAGATGCGTTTGCGCTAGAAAGTCAACGACGTGCACGAGCGGCAATTGACGCAGGAAATTTTACGGATGAAATTGTGCCGGTGGAAGTGAAAGAACGTAAGAAAACATTCATGTTTGCTGTGGATGAGCATCCTCGAGACACAACGTTGGAGAAGCTGTCGGCCCTCTCGCCTGCGTTTAAAAAAGGTGGGTCTGTCACCGCTGGCAATGCTTGCGGACGTAATGACGGGGCAGCGGTTGTCATGCTCATGAAACGAAGTAAAGCCGCACAACTCGGTCTGCAGCCACTTGCGACAATTAGACGTTGGTCAACCGCTGGCGTCTCCCCTGAAGTGATGGGCATAGGTCCTGTTCCTGCTGTGCAGAAACTATTAGCGAGCACGCAAATGAGCGTAGAGGACATTGGTGTATGGGAATTAAATGAAGCTTTTGCATCGCAAGCACTTGCGGTCATTCGTGAGCTGAACTTGCCTATGGATCGCGTGAATCCAAACGGCGGGGCAATCGCCCTCGGTCACCCGCTCGGGGCAACAGGTGCAAGGATTACCATCTCATTGCTCTTTGAAATGATGAGAAAGAAACAACAGTACGGGGTAGCAACGCTTTGTGTAGGTGGTGGTCAAGGCATGGCGCTCTTGCTCGAGAGGGAGGAAGCGTAATGAACCAGATTGCTGTCATCGGTGCGGGCACGATGGAAGAAGCATTGGCTATACTGCAGCGATTCACGGGTTTTCTGTGCGTATTTATGATGTGCATGAAGTTGCCCTAACTCGTGCAAAAACAGCAAATATTGAGCTTGCTGAAAAGAGTGCTACTCGTGAATTTATAACAGACGAACAAAAAGCATACGTCGAGCAGAATATCGTCTATGAACCGAACTTAGAGCGAGCAGTAAAAGGGGCTGATATCGTTATTGAAGCGGTGTTGGAAGAGATGGAGCTAAAAGTTAACGTATTCAAGCAGCTTGACGAGTTGACCGATGAGCAAACCATCCTCGCCACGAACACGTCCACGCTCAGCCCGACAGAAATTGGTGCGGCCACAACTCGTTCAGATCGTGTCGTAGCGATGCATTTCTTTAATCCAGTCCATCGTATGAAACTAATCGAAATTGTACGTGGCCTAGATACATCGGATGAGACCGTCGAACGGGTACAAAAGCTTGGACGACAACTCGGCAAAGAGACGGTTGAAGTACGTGAATTTCCTGGTTTTGTCACTAGCCGAATGAACTGCCTCATCGGAAATGAAGCGATGAACATGTATATGGAAGGCGTCGCCTCTGCCGAGGATATCGATAAAGCAATTAAACTCGGCTTAAATCATCCGATGGGCCATTGGAGCTTGCTGATCTTGTCGGTCTGGATAGCCGTCTTCGCAACATGAATTATTTGTATGCGACACTCGGAGAAAAGTACCGACCGTGCCCGATCTTAGCCCAATACGTTAAAGCTGGCCGGCTCGGCCGGAAATCAGGTAAAGGGTTTTATGAATATTCATAGCCCAATCTGCACTAGGCTACCGTTTATAAAGTTGTGTATCTATATTTCATAAAAACCTTCCAAAATGTTATTGGGAGGTTTTTTAATTAACGTGCCATGAATCACACCCGTGAAGACCTGGACATGATTGTCCTTCCCTTCGCACTTTCCGCTAGAAACGCACACTGGAAATCTATGATAAGATGAATTTATTCAGAGTAGATTTGAGTGGATGTTATGTGGGAATTTGTTGTGGTTTTCGCCATTATCCTATTAGGGGCGATTGTTCAAGGGGTTAGTGGTTTTGGATTAGGGCTTGTCGCAATGGGCGTTTTACCCTTATTTTTAACAATTAAGGAAAGCACGTTGCTCGTCATATCTTTATTAGTCGTTGCTGCGGCGACGGTTGTTATTAAAAACGCGAAGCATATTGAGTGGAAAAAAGTACGATCGATTTTAATTTTTGCACTTTTAGGCCGGATTGCTGCGTTCTTCATTCTGTCGAGATACGGTGATTTAAATATTTTGAAGACGTGGCTGGGAATTTTCCTCATTCTCATGGTCGGCTATCTTTTGTTTCAATCTGTCATGAAGCCAGAAAAGAAAGAGCCGACGTTGTGGATTGCGCTTATGCTTGGATTATTGGGCGGATTTATTGGTGGGCTCTTCGGTGTTGGCGGTCCGTTTTTCGTCTTCTATTTTCTCATGGTATTTGCGACAGATAAATACAAATACTTAGTAAACGTTCAGTTTGTCACCCTCATCGTTTGTCTGTTTTCGATCGTATTGCATGCGGTAAACGGGGACTTTGAACCTTCGTTCATTGGCTTATTTATTGCGGGTACGTTGGCGGTCATGATTGGGACATTTATTGGCTTAAGGTTATTTGCAAAGGTGAATAACGAAGTGATTCGCAAATTGGCGATGTTTTTAGTTTTCATATCAGCGCTAAATTTAATTTTATTTTCTTAAAAAAGGTCGGCACATACCGACCTTTTTTTGTTACTACGATTTAAAATATAATTTTAAATTGACATCACTTTATTAAAATATTAAAATGATTAAAAGTTTCAGAATTTAATAGTTGGAGGCATATGCATGGGAGAATCTTTTGAAAGCGTGACAGAGTCAAGGAATCAGCGGTCCGCTCACATCGATCGACAAACGACTGGAGATATACTTCGTGCGATTAATGCAGAAGATCAACAAGTGGCAACGATCATATCCAAACACATTGATGTGATTGAGGGGATTGTACAAGATGCTGTGCGCGCTTTGCAAAAAGGCGGGCGCTTGTTTTACGTCGGTGCTGGAACGAGCGGGAGAATTGGTGTATTGGATGCGTCAGAGATTCCCCCAACGTATGGCACGGAACCAGAGCTTGTCCAAGCCATTATTGCTGGTGAAGATCAAGCGATATTTGAAGCTGTTGAAGGAACGGAAGATAATGAAGAACTCGGCAGAGACGATCTTCTCGAACGAGGTGTTAAAGAAACAGATGTGGTGATCGCTATTACAGCAAGTGGCAAAGCCCTTATGTCATAGGAGCACTTAAAGCGGCAGAAGAGCTAGGTGCGGTTACGGTATCATTTACGTGCAATCACCACGCACCGCTTCATGCTTTTGCCAAACACGAGCTCAGCATTGAAGTAGGTCCAGAAATCGTCATGGGCTCGACACGCATGAAAGCAGGAACCGCCCAGAAGCTTGTGTTGAATATGATTACGACGACGACGATGATTCAGCTCGGAAAAGTGTATCGAAATCTAATGGTCGATGTTAAACCGTTAAATAAGAAACTCGTGAGCCGTTCCAAACGGATGATACAATACGCAACCGACTGTAGCGAAGAGCGGGCAGAGCAATTGTTTCATCTTTCCGGACAAAGGCCGAAAATTGCCATCGTCATGGAGCTGTTGAATGTATCAAAAACAGAAGCGGAGCAACATTTAGACCGAGAGGAAGGCTTTGTGTATCGGGTGTTAGAAGAGGAATGATTCAGTATTTATGGAAAATGACAATGAACGATAAAATGTTTTAATACGGCCTAGTTAAGGTATATTTCATCAAGAAGATTGCATAGAAAAGAGGAACAAGATGAAATGGCTCATAACTAGACCGAAGATTACCGTATTGTTTTTTATTATGTTGACGATCATTGGGGCAATTAGTTTTTCACAAATGCCGCAACGTGAAATTCCGGAGTTCTCGCCTCCAATTGCGCAAGTGACGACAGTATATCCGGGGTCTTCAGCAGAAGAAATTGAACAACAAGTGACCAACCCTATTGAGGATGCTTTAACTCAATATGAAGAAATAGAATCATATGAATCGATATCTGCTCCAGGGTTATCACTCATTACGATTGAACTGGATGAATCCATTGACGATTCAGCCGTCGTTTGGAATGAAATTAACCAAGAAGTAAATGGCCTTGCCTCCTCATTTCCAGACGATAGCAATACGCCTGAATTTACGACCACACCCGGTGATCAAGGGCTTGCTACATACCATGTGAAATATAACGATGATGACGCACTTCCTGCCATCCAAGAAGTACTCGATGACTATGCAGAAGAAGTGGGGAATGCCCCCGACTTATTAGAACTCGATGTGCAAGGTGGTCTAGAACGAGAGGTGCTCGTTAGCCTTGATGCTGCTTTAATGGAAGACAATGATCTTACTTACGAGCAAATCATTGGCGTATTGAACGGGGAAGAAGACCTCGCGCCTGTTGGCGAGTGGGAAGACGATAACTATATTTACCCAGTAGACGTGAGCAACTATTCATCTATAGATGAGTTTAACCAATTGCCCGTCGGCGTGAATGACGATGGGGATACGATCCTACTAGAAGATGTGGCGACGATGGACGTCACTTTCCAAGCGCGTGAACAAGCAGTGACTTATGACGGCGATCAGTCATTAGCACTGACGTTTACGTTCGGCCCTGGGAGCAGTGTGCCAACGGCGCAATCACAGTTAGATGACATTGTTGCAGAACTTAATGAATCATTGCCAGGGTCCGCAGAAGCAGAATTGCTATACACACAAGATGATCTCGTATCGGACTTATTTGCAGATTTGGCCTTGTCTTTTGCAATTGCGGTTGTTGCCGTTCTGATCGTTTGTTCATTAGGCTTACGGATTGGTTCAGCAATTAGTGTTGCGATTGCCATCCCCGTATCGCTCAGCATTGGTCGATCGCCATCCCATTTTTTGACGTTGGGTTGAACCAAATTTCATTAATTGCTTATATCATCGTGCTGGCCATACTTGTCGATGACGGGATTGTAGTGAACGACAACATCGAACGCCAGCTTCGAAACGGTAAGAACCCGAAAGAAGCTGCGTACAAAGGAACGAAAGAAGTGTTCTGGTCGGTAGTTACTTCGACGATTGTCGTCGTATTTACATTTTTCCCGATCTTGTTGTTGCCAGGCGGCGCAGGAGAGTTCATTCGACCGCTCCCTGTCGTGCTCATTAGTGCGATCATCGCTTCTACAGTCGTTAGCTTGTTTCTCATTCCAATTTACCGAACTTGGAAAGAGAAACGCAGAAAGTCGTCCGTTAACGAAAAGCCTCCTGGACTTTTAGGGTCATTGTTCGAGCGTTCAGGGAAAGTATACAGTGAGAAGTTTATGCGGCGCATCGTCAGACGCCCGTTTGTCGTCTCCTTTATCGGGTTAGGGTTAGGAACCGCGGCATTTGCGCTCATTCCATTTATCCCGTTGGAATTCTTCCCTGATTCTGACCGCGAAGAAGTGTTCATTGAAGCTACGCTCCCGGATGGGACACCGCTGCAAGAAACAGAAGCCTATTCAGAGGAAATTGCTGACTGGGTTAATGAGGAGCCGTTTGTGCGCTCGGTATCTACATTTACCGGTACAGCCATCCCTGATCTATTTTCATCAGATGGTGGAAGTGAGGAAAGTGAGAATCTCGCAAACTTCCTCATCTATATTGATAAAGACATGATTGATGCGCGAGATGCGATGAATCAATGGAGCGAAGAGCTACCAGAAGCTTTTGGCGGTCTTGAGTCGTATGAAGTGTCGATCATTGAATCAGGTCCTCCAGTAGGCGCGCCAATTGCTATTGAAATTCAAGGAGAAACCATTGATGCACTACTTGATAAGAGTGGAGAAGCGCAAGAAGTTCTCGCAAACACCGAAGGTGTGCTGAATGTAGATGATGATATTGGAACAGCTGTTGAATCGTATCAAATGCAGCTCGACCGAGATGTAATGGAGGATAACAACTTCTCAAGTAGTGAAATAAGTGACACCCTTGCTGCAATTGGAGAAGGTGTTCCTCTAGGCGAGTTTGACGTTGACGGGGAATTACTCGATTGGCGTGTCGCTTATGATGGCAATGAAGTGGATTTGCTTGATGAAGTTACCTTAGAAGGTATAGAAGAGTCTGTTGTTCTTTCAGATATCGTCACGATTGAAGAAGCAGAAATTACGCCGCGCATTCCGCACTCAGATGGCAATCGTATCGTAACGGTACGGGCTTTCCCTGGTGAACGGGGCGCTGATGATATTATCGCTGAAGTCGAAGATGATCTGTTAGCGTTAGAAGATGAAGAGACATCTATCACGATTGGAGGGGAGACAGCGGAGAGAACCGATGTGTTCATCCAAATCGGTCAAATTTTTATCGTTGTTGTGTTCCTCATCTTAATTGTGATGGCAATTCAATTCTATTCGCTTTCCATTCCGTTTATCATATTAAGTGCTGTGTATTTAGCGTTTGCCGGCGCAATGATTGGTTTATTTATCACTCAAACAGGACTCGGCTTCATGTCACTTATGGGTGGTGTGAGCTTGGCCGGTATCGTCGTCCGAAACGGAATTGTGCTTATCGAATTCATTGAACAGAGACGAAAAGAAGGCTCGGTGCCAAAGAAGCAGTTACGCTCGCTGCAGAGCAGCGTTTCCGCCCGGTCGTGCTCACGTCCCTTACGACAATTGCCGGTCTAATGCCCGTTGCCCTTGGTAACAGCACATTGTTCCAACCGTTAGGAATTACCATCGTTTCAGGCGCGCTATTCTCCGCCGTATTAACGTTGTTTGTTGTACCTGCACTCTATCTAGTACGTGAACGCTGGAAACGAGGAGAAATTTCGTGAACGAACAAAGGTTGATGAGAAGATCACTTCTCATCAACCTTTTTTAGTATGCGGCGAGTTCGATTTATACATGTTGAGCGCGGATTCTTTAGATGTGGGCGATCGGTGCTTGCTCTCTACCGTCATACCTAGGACGGGGAACGGTATTTTTAATAGATGGAATAAGAATAAACAGATACGATCATAGGCCGCCTTGTGCTGGTTGATGAATGGAGATTGTACCTTCCGAAGGTGCTGTCATGTTTGTTTGACTATTCTTTGCTTCCAATCGGTGGGCATGTGAATTCAAAAAGGTGTATATGGAATTAGAACCGTATGATGTTTGAGTCGCTCCCCTTCGTTATGCTTGAATGAACTAATTAAAATCGAGAAATAGAGGAGGTTGCATACCATACTTGGAGGCTAATTCGATGAGTGTTCCACTGAGAGGTGCCGGCTGCGTGTGGTATGTTGGGGAATCTTACCATATCAAAGTTCAATGGCAAGATTTTCGTTTTATACGCGATCAAATGAGAGAAACCCTCCCTTACAAATTTCGGTCCCGCTCGCCTGTGTGAACGAGAAAAGCATTTTCTCTTTCTTACGTATTGTTCCTGCCGACATTGCTAGAAGTCATTGCTTATTTGGTGTGTGCATACAGTAATAGAAATGCATGTCCTGGGGGAGATTTTGTGAGGACCTGGTACTGGGTATTGTTCACGCTTTATATGAGTGCGTTGGTATACGTGACGTTTTTTGCTTGGAATCACGGGGCGTCCCTCGGGCCTGAAGGTCCTGGGGGAAGAAATTATAATCTCACCCCAGTGAGGAGCATTTACCGGATTGCTGTTTTTAGTCCTGAATGGGTAGCACCTGTCCGTATTCTCATTGGAAATATTATTATGTTTATGCCGCTTGGTTTTTTTCTGCCGTTATTATTCAGACAGGTGCGTACGATCCTGCGCATTGTCCTCGTAGGTTTGTTTGTATCCTTATGGATCGAAGTGATGCAGTTTTTGCTCACGTATCGAGTTGCTGACGTCGATGATCTTATTTTGAATGTGATCGGCGCTTTTAGCGGAGGTGTACTCTATTTCGCAATGCGCTCAGTCAAACGTCGTGTTTATTTGTTTAACGTATAGCGGACCCATAAGCGATAGCAACTGTACACGACGAGTAAAAACAAACCGTAAAAAACGGCAACATAAACTAAGCCGAGCGGGTTATGTACGATCGTACTACCGACCGTCGCAAATAAAATCATTGATGGAATTTTGCCGAGTGAAGAGGCAATCGCGTAACCCCAAAACCCAACGCGGCTAAGCGCGCTATATATGTTCACAATAATTGATGGCACGATCGGAATTAACCGTGTCAAAAAGATCGTCATAAAGGCATTCCGTTCAAATAAACCATTAATACGCGCCAGTGTAGCGTACCGATTGAGTACGCGCTCTCCCCAATCTTGATAGCCGTACCTGACGAACATAAACATAATAATTGAAGCGGCTGCAGAGCCGACCCATGTAACGAAACTTCCGAGAACAGAGCCGTAAATCGCACCTAAAATACCCCCGATAATCGGATAAGGAATAATCGGGAAAAGCGAGAGCAATGTAGCAATTGCTGCGGTGATCAAAATTGACTCGGTACCTTCTTGGTCAATCCAAAGAGCAAGTTCTTCTCCATATAATAATGCCACAAGCGCTAATGATACGAGTATGATTAGCACGAATAATTTTCGTAACATCTGGTCACCTCCCGTCTATTTTAGCAGAATTCTGCTAGAATAGAATGGTCGAACGTTTAATAGATGAGGGTGAAAATACAGATGAAAAGAATTGGTTTGTTGTTAGGTTTAACTGTACTTCTCGTTGGGTGTAGCACAGAAGGGGAAGTTTCTGAAGACGGGGTTGACCGTAATGATGCGGTAGAAGTGACGATGACGATGGAAACGGGCGGGGAAGTCGAGATGCACTTGTATCCGAACAATGCGCCTGAAACTGTAGACAATTTCGTCTCTCTTGTTGAAGATGGCTTTTATGATGGACTTACGTTTCACCGTATTGTTCCAGGGTTTATGGTCCAAGGCGGTGACCCTGACGGCACTGGAATGGGGGGCTCTCCTGAAACCATCACCGGTGAGTTCGCAAGTAATGAATTTGAAAATCCGTTAGATCACGAAGAAGGTGTGCTCTCCATGGCTAGAGTTCAAGGAGATCCCAATTCAGCATCATCCCAATTCTTCATTATGCTCGGGGAACATGCATCTTTAGACGGAGACTATGCCGCCTTTGGAGAAGTCGTTGACGGAATGAACGTTGTCGAAGAAATCGCTCAATCGGAAACATCAGGGAGATGGCAGTTGACCCACCCGTCATTGCTACCATGGAAGTGAACTAAAGTACAGTTAAAACGATAAAGAATCGCTAGTGTAGTTCGCGAAACCAAAACCTCAAAAAACTAGCCGCCTCCGGCTAGTTTTTTGTTATGAGAGTCCATCTAGGAAAATTTCCACGGATTTTACGTAGCGTCGTTTTCGTTCCTCAATTGGATAATCACCGTACAGCATGTCCATGCCGACAGAAAGGGCGCTTGCAATTTCACTCACTTCCCACGGATCGCCTACGTTCCACTCTTCTTGACGATTCCCTTCCTGAATAATGTCCATAAAGCATTCGGTGTAGCGGTCGTCGATTTCTTTAATTTTGGCTTTAATCTCTGATGAGTAATGACTTTCCAAAGCATAAAATTCAGCAACCGCACTTCTCATCGGATGATACGTTTGCCGGGTCGCACTATATGTGGCGAGTCCGATGAATTTCTCTCTTGCGTTGTTGAATTCATAGCTTTTAAGAGACCATTCATGTAACCAGTGATCATCGTCTTCTTCAATAATCTTTAGGAATAAAGCTTCTTTGTTTTTGAAATGATGATAAAGATTCCCTTTACTGCTTCCTGATGCTCGAACAATATCAGCAACCGATGTTTCTCGGTACCCTTTTTCAATAAACAGCTGTTTTGCGGCTTCAATGATGGATTGCTCTTTCAAGTGAAATTCCTCCTTGACGAGAGTTCTTTTATCGATTATATTATAGACCGACCGCTCGGTCTGTGTAAAGGAGGAATCATGATGGAGACAGAAGTTAAACTATCAAGGAACCGCACATTTATCCTCATGTTTATTGCTGGCGTCTTTGCAGTAGTAGGGTTTAGTATGTTTCTTACGACGGTATCATGGTATGCCGTTACAGAAATGGACTCGGCTGCAGCCGTAGGTTTAGTGCTGATGGCAGCGACCATTCCTCGACTGCTAATGATGGTATTTGGCGGTGTTCTTGCCGATAAATATAAGAAAACAACAATCATGTTTATTACGAACCTGACGCAAGGGTTTTTATTGCTTCTTTTGTATCTGTTTGTTGCAAGTGACAACCTGACATTAACGATTCTTTTAGTGTTAGCGGGGATCTTTGGCATGCTTGATGCCTTTTTTGGTCCGGCAAGCTCTTCGCTCATTCCAAAAATTGTTGCTAAAGCACAATTGCAACGGGCGAATGCCGTGTTTCAAGGGGCTGACCAAATTTCATTTATCATCGGTCCAATTCTTGCTGGGGTGTTGATGGAAGCCTACTCGGTGGCCGGAAGCTTTCTCATTGCCACGATTCTCGTGTTCTTTTCAGCGATATTCATCTTTCCACCACTCATTAAAGAAGCAGCTGTGGAAGAGCGCACACAGCAAAGCCCGATGCAAGATCTTAAAGACGGTTTGCAATACGTACGCAGGTCGCAATTTTTGCTCGTCGGTTTGCTCGTATTAATTACGCTTAACTTCTTTGTCTTTGGCGCACTTCATATTGCCATTCCACTCTTAGTAGATGTTCACGGAGGCTCTCCATTAAACCTCAGCTTCATGGAGGCAAGTCTTGGGATCGGCATGTTACTCGGAAGCATGATTCTAGGTGTGTATACAATTAAAAGGCGAAGAGGCGCGATGACCTATACGGGTTGCTTGCCGCTCTTGTGCTCTTTATTATCTTTAGCCTCATTCCGAACTTAACGGGGTTAACGGTTTTAATCTTTTTTATTGGGTTTTCAATGGTGTTTGTCTATATTCCATTCTTTACCGTCGCTCAGGAAAATACGGATCAACACATTATGGGAAGAGTCATGAGTATCATCTTTTTAGCCATGAATGGGTTTGACCCGGTATCTTACGGGATTGTAACCGGGATGGTGGCTTTCGAGATTCCAATTCAACTCGTGTTATTTGGTCTTGGAGTCGTGGGGCTCGTCATTTGGTTCTTTATCTTTTTCAAAGCGAAACAATTTCGTGAGGTTTAAAATGACAAAAGAACAGGAATGTCATGAACAGAGACTTTAGAAAGCTAGGTGAAACTGTGAACGAGTTATTTGCAAGAGGATCTATAGGAAATCATATACTAAAAAACCGATATATCGTTGGGCCGATGACGCGTGTGAGCTCTGAGGAAGATGGAACGCCGAATGAACGTGTCCGACAATATTATGAGCGCTTTGCTAAGGGTGGCTTTGCTGCGGTCATAACTGAGGGTGTTTATCCGGATACAAAGCATAGTCAAGCGTATCGCTACCAAGGTGGTTTAGCGACGGAGAAACATGCAAGTGCTTGGGCACCGATTGTAGAAGGTGTGAAAAGTCACGGCGCGCTCATGATTGCGCAGTTAATGCACGGAGGGGCGCAAACGCAAGGAAATCATTATACAGACGTCACGGTTGCTCCTTCTGAGTTTTCACCACCTGCAGACAAAGTGGAAGTGTATTACGGAAGCGGAGCGTTCCCGACAGCAAAAGAATTGTCTAAACAAGAGATTGAAGAAGTCAAACAAGGATTTGTACAGTCAGCGAAGCTTGCCAGTCAGGCTGGGTTTAGCGGCGTTGAATTACATGGGGCGAATGGGTATTTACTTGATGAGTTTCTTTCTGAAGTGAGCAACAAACGTACCGATGAATATGGCGGTAGTGTGGAGAATCGTGTCCGTCTGCTCGTTGAATTAATTGAAGAAGTACGAGAGGCTGTTGGCACTGAGATGATGCTAGGCATCCGCATTTCACAGTTGAAAGCGACGAACGGGTCGTATGTTTGGCCAGGAGGGGAGAGTGATGCCCGTATCATTTTCTCTGCACTCGGGAAGACGAGCGCTGACTACATCCACATCTCGGATATCGATGCGGCTGCTCCCGGTTTTGGTGAAGGAACGAAAACGATGGCGCAAGCGGCGAAACAATATGCGAACAAGCCGATCATCACGTGCGGAGATTTAGGCGATCCAGAAAAAGCCGCACGAGTGCTTCAGCAAGGAGAAGCTGATTATATTGCCGTTGCTCGCCAAGCATTAGCGAATCCAGATACGCCAAATCGAGTTAAAGAAGGGAAGCCATTGGGTAACTTCGATGGCAAAGCGGTCATGACCCCGCAAGCGTATGTAAAGGACTTTGAATTAGAATACTAGAGCATTGAGGAGCTAACCGTAGGTTGGCTCCTTTTTATCGGTAGTGGTAATTATTGGACATCGTACTGCCAAAATAGAAAGACGGTTATTCGTTTGCTACATAACCCGTTCTCTCAACGATCGTTTGGCCTTCGGGTCCGATCATCCATTCGACCAGTGTTGCCACCTTCTCGTCATCTTCCCCTGCGCGAGTAATGGCATAGAATTCGGATGAGAGGGGATACGAATCGTTTGCGATATTTTCTCGTGTTGGCCGAGCGCCATCAATGGCTAAAAGCCGAACTTCATCAGTGTCATTCATTTCTGTAGCAAAGAATCGAAAGGAATACCCAATTGCATGAGGATGGTTTCTGTAATCCGCCGTTTCGGTTATAATTCCACCCATACCCGCTACCCGATCCTCAGCAGGAGTCCATAAGTTCATCTTCCCCTATGAATTGTTGTAAAGCAGTTTGGCTACCACTTCCTTCTGGTCTTTGGAAAGCCTGAATCGTTCCAGATTCCCCGCCTACCTCAGCCCAGTTGGTCACCTCACCCGTATAAATCGATCGTAACTGTTCAGAAGTGAGAGACTCGATAGGGTTCGTTTCGTTTACAAAGAAAACGAAAGCTTCTCTACCTAGTGGTGTAAGCTCAAATTCTACATTAAGCTCTTCGGCTTCAGCTCGTTGATTGCTAGAAGGTGCTGGTGCAAAGATGATATCCACCTCTTCGTGTAGGAGTGCTGTATAGGCGTTGTCAGTTTGCGTTCTTCGAACGGCACTCCGGTCAGGGTTATACGTACCTTCTGGGTAAACAGCTTCTGCAAAAGCTGCATAGATGGGATAAAGAGCCGTCGCACCGTCTAGTACAGGAAGATCATCGTCAAACTGGATTGATGCTTCTTTATCGAGGGTGGCTAACGTATTGTCATTCGCATAAGGGATGTAGTTATCAATCTCAACATCCGCCTCGGTGATCGTATCTAGCTGAGCTTCTTGGTATGACTGGAACTGTACGACTCCGAGTGTGAGGACGACCAAACTCAACCTATGCCAAGGCCGACCCCGCGTATTTTTCTAGTAGAGATATCAAAAACAGCAAAGAACGTCCAAATAATAATCAATATGTACGCTCCGAAGTATAAATAAGCATGCATAGTATTAGTCATGACGAACAATAAAAAGAGATAACCAATGCCAGCAAAAAAAAGTAATACCTAAAGCTGCAAAAATAAATCGAATGATTTTTTGGAAAAGTTGCGCCAAGATAAGCCCTCCTTTCTACTTAGTTTGCAGGGGTGGGTAGCACGCGTCAATGGCTTTTCTTGAAGTCTGTGTATGAGTTGGATATGCTGTAATGAGGAGGGACGAAAATGGAAAGAAAACACACTTCAATTCCCATTGATCCAGCACGTTTGAAAATGATGAAGAATCAACTGACGAGGTTTTTGATGACGTACAAGTTTGCGTTAGATGAAATGAATACGAAGGTGGGCATCTTACAAGAAGAATTTCAATACGTCCATGAATACAATCCGATCGAACACGTTTCATCAAGATTGAAGTCTCCTGAAAGTATTCTTCAAAAAGTCCAGCGAAAAAGAATTCCAATGAACATGGAAGACATTCGAGAACATATTAAAGATATTGCAGGAATTCGCATCAGTTGTTCTTTTCAAAAGGATATATATGCGATTCAAGATATGCTAGAAAAGCATGAGGATATTCGTATTCTGGAAGTGAAAGATTACTTGCAAACGCCAAAGCCGAATGGCTACCGGAGCTTGCATCTGATTGTGGAAGTGCCTGTATACATGTCTGACCGAATTGAACACGTCGCTGTCGAAATTCAAATTCGCACGGTTGCAATGGATTTTTGGGCAAGCTTGGAGCACAAGATCTTTTACAAATTCGGTGAGGTCGTTCCATCAGAGCTGTCCTCAGAACTTAAAGACGTTGCAGAAGCAGCGGCGAAGTTAGATCGGAGAATGGAAAGCTTACATCAGCAAGCAAACGAGTATAAGAAAGAGGCGGTCGATGCCGAGTCACTGCAATCGGTCAACGTACAAGATACGCAATACGCCATTCCCGCGCAGTTAATTCGTGCACTAACCGATGACGACAAAAAAAACCAGTGATGAAGATCACTGGTTTTCTACTGGTATTTTTTGACCCCAAAGCTTTGTGAGCAAGAAGGCGACGACAGTCATAAGCACAAGCCCTGTTAAAAGAGCAATCCACCATGAATTGGTGATGCCGGCAATGAAGAAGCAGATCATCCCGACAATTCCTGCAGTAATCGCATAGGGAAGTTGCGTGTTGACGTGGTCGATATGGTCACTCGCAGCACCTGCAGAAGAAAGCACAGACGTATCAGAGATGGGAGAACAATGATCTCCGAAAATCCCTCCACTTAAAACAGCGGCGATTGCTAACGGTAAACTAATGTCCATCGATACCGCTAACGGAATCGCAATCGGAATCATGATGGCAAAGGTACCGTAAGATGTGCCCGTTGTAAAAGCGATAATGCCCCCAGCAATGAAAATAAGGATTGGAATAAACGCCGGTGAGATGAGGGACTGTTCAGCTACATTTACGAGAAACTGATCGGTACCGACTTCGGATGACACAGAGCCGATCGACCAGGCAAGAATTAAGATAACGAAAACGAGCATCATGCCTTTGATGCCTTTCATGATCAGCCAACAGCTTCCATGAAGCTAAACATTTTTTGAGATACACCCATAATAAGTGCAACGAAAATGGCAGCAACAGCGGCAAGCAGGATTGAGATGCCTCCGTCCGCTTCGCCGATCGCAACGACAAAGCTGTTTTCTGGGTAGTTTCCGGTCCATAAGAAAAGAGGTGGAATGAGCGCTAGCAACACGAGCATCGGAACGAGCAAGTTTCGAATTTTTGGTGTGCCAGTCACGGGTTCCGCTTGTGTAATCTCGTCAGCGGCAGGCGGTTGACCTCCGTCACGAATGAGTTTCCCAGTTGTTACTGCACGGAGCTCGGCTTTTGCCATCGGTCCGTAGTCAAATCGTAAAAAGATGACGATAAACACGGTGAAGATCGCCAAAATCGCGTAATAGTTAAACGGAATTGTGGCTAAGTACATGAGATACTCGCTTTGGTCAATATCCATTCGCACAAACTCAGTACCAATTAACCCCATCACATAAACGACCCACGTCGAAACCGGCACTAAAAGACATGTCGGTGCTGACGTTGAGTCAACGATGTAAGCAAGTTTTTCTCGAGATACTCTCAATTTATCTGTGATTGAACGCATGACGCTACCAACAGTTAATGCGTTAAAATAATCATCAATAAACAAAGTTAATCCTAAAAATCCTGTTGAAGCTTGAGCACCTTTGCGTGAGCGGATGCGGTTTGCAAAAGCATTCGCTAGCGCCTGGGCGCCTCCGGTCGTCTGGAATACGACGATGAGAACACCGAATAAGCCGCAATACAATAAGACCGTTGCATTCCATTCATCGCCTAAAGAAGGTATGATAAAGTCATTAAACGTTGCGTATAGGCCGAGAAATGGGTTCCAACCACTAAGCATCGTTGCACCAATCCAAACACCTACAAATAAGGCAGGTACAACATTACGCGTTAAGATGGCTAGAATAATGGCTACCACGGGGGGCAAAAGGGCCAATAATCCAAAGTCCATAGGGTACGCTCCTTTACTGTTTCTTATGATCCATTAGTGCATTATAAAGGACAGGTGGTCATTATGCACGATAATCTTGTCGAAAGGATAACCTTTCCTTATTTTCTACAAAACTTGCACTTTTACGACAAGGAGGCAGGTCGATGATTGACCTAAGAAGCGATACGGTTACTAAGCCGACAGAAGCGATGCGAGCAGCAATGGTAGATGCGGTTGTTGGTGATGATGTGTATGAAGATGATCCGACGGTCAATGACTTGGAAGAATACGCAGCCGAGCTACTTGGAAAAGAAGCGGCGTTATTTGTGACGAGTGGAACACAAGGAAATCAAATTGCGGTTTTGGCACATTGCCAACCTGGCAACGAAGTCATAATGGAAGCAGAAAGCCATATTTTTCACTATGAAGGAGCTGCTATCGCAGCATTTGCTGGTGTGCAACCTCGTACGGTATATGGGGTGCGAGGAGTGATGGACGTCGCGGATGTTGAAGAAGCGATTCGTCCAGATGATATTCATGCTCCTGAGACTGGGCTCATTTGCATGGAGAACACCCATAATCGACACGGAGGTACCATTATAACCCCTGAGGAGATGAGAAATGTTACTGACTTAGGAAGCCGTTATCAAATCCCTACGCATCTTGACGGTGCGCGGTTGTTTCATGCAAGTGTGGCATTGGGAGAACCGATTAAGAATTTTACTGAGTCATTCACGACGGTACAAGTGTGTCTCTCGAAAGGATTAGGCGCGCCTGTTGGATCCATCATTGCCGGGGACCAAACTTTCATAAAGAGTGCAAGAAAGTGGCGAAAAAGATTAGGTGGTGGAATGCGGCAAGCAGGTGTGATCGCAGCGCCGGGAAAGATTGCACTCACCGATATGATTGATCGCTTAGAGAACGATCACACGAACGCAAAACGCCTTGCTGAAGGGATTGGAAATATCCCCGGGATGGGCATTCACACACCAGTTGAAACGAATATTATTCTTGTCGAAACAGATGGACTCCAATGCACAGAAAAAGAGTTTACACAACGTCTCTATTCTGAAGGGGTTCTCGCAAACCCTTACGGAAAGAACATCATCCATCTTGTCACCCATAAAGACGTGACCTCCACTCAAATTGAAGCGACGATTACAGCTGTGGAGCGCGTAGCGAAAGACAATATACATGATGAGAGGAAGGGATGAGCATCGAAACAGACGGCTGTTACATGCTACATCGTTAAACAATCAACTAGCAGATGTCATTCCAGAAGAACGATGGGGGGAGTCTGTTCATGAACAATTAGGCACACCGTCCCAGTTGTTTGCCCATCTTATTCGAGTGCGCCTCGTGTATCGATCAGCGCTATTCTCGGGCAAAGTGCAATTTCCAGGTGAGAAGGTGCCCGATGATGCCCCTGTTCGTTCACTACTTCTGTCTAGTGCGGAGCGACTTGCGGAGGCGTTTTTGTATACCGAAAAGAACCATATTACTTTTGACGATCGTGCGATTACACCGGTAGAATTAATGCAGATTGCCGTTCAACACGAAGGAATTCATACGGGACAATATTATGTTGCGCTCAAGCAATCAGGCTACCCGGTTCCGACACAATGGCAAACAGATTGGGCATTAACGTGAGGAGTTAGACGATGAAACGAATATTAATTATGACTGCAGTTGATGCGGAAAAAGAAGCTGTGGAAAAAGGCATTGGTACAAATCCGAACATTCAAGTGGAAACGGCAGGTGTTGGCCCTGCAAGTGCTGCAGCGAGAACGGCAATATGTTTGGCGAAAGATGATTACGATCTCGTGATCAATGCCGGAATCGGTGGTGGCTTTAAGGAAAGAGTGGAACTATTAGAAGTTGTCATTTCTTCGGACATCGTTTGTGGAGATTTAGGGGCGGAGACAGCCGATTCTTTTATACCAGTAGAAGAACTCGGGTTTGGTTCATCCCGTATTCAATCCCCCAAATTATGCAAACGATGAAATCAGGAGTTATCATCACGAAATCTACTGTGACAGGCACAGACGACACAGCGCTAGATTTACTAGAGCGATTTCCTGAGGCGGTTGCTGAGGGGATGGAAGGATTTGGCGTCGCTTCAGCTGCAAAGGAGTACGGCGTACCTGTCGTCGAAATACGGTCAATATCCAACTTTGTCGGCAAACGGGATAGAGGTGCCTGGAAAATTCCTGAGGCGTTGGAACAACTTGCGAAAGCAATGGAGGTTTTACGATGAAAATCGCATTTTCACCATGTCCGAACGACACTTACGTCTTTCACGCACTCACGCACGGTAAGATTGAAGGTGCCCCTGACTTTCAAGTGACGTATGCAGATATTGATGTGACGAATACACTTGCTATTGACGGAGACCCCCATGATCATGACGTGATGAAGATATCGTTTGCTGCACTTCCTTGGGCGTTAGAAAACTATCACCTTATCCCATGCGGGGGTGCACTTGGAAGAGGGTGCGGTCCACTTGTGCTTACAAACGGGGAGAGACAAGCTCAAGATATGATTGGGAAGCGAGTCGCTGTCCCTAGTGAAAGGTCAACCGCATATATGCTGTTTCGGTTATGGGCAAAGCAACAAGTGGAAGGTCAATTTGGTGAAATTGTCGTCATGCCGTTCCACGAAATCATGCCCGCGGTAAAAGAAGGCGAGGTGGATGCTGGTCTCGTCATCCACGAAGCGCGATTTACGTATGAAAAATTTGGGCTATCAAAACTTGTTGACTTAGGCGACTGGTGGGAGGCTGACACAGGCTCGCCGATTCCACTTGGCGCCATTATTGCCAAGCGAGAGCTTGATGTGTCCACAATTACAGACTGGATTCGCCAATCAATTGAATACGCATGGGCGCATCCTGAAGCCTCAAAGTCTTACGTGATGGAACATGCGCAAGAGATGGACGAACACGTCGCAGCGTCACACATTGATCTATATGTAAATGAGTTTACGAGAGATTTAGGCACTGAAGGGTATCGGGCGATACACGAACTACTAGCTCGGGCAGCTGAAGAAGGCATTGTCCCTCCTACTCCCACTAAGCGTCTATATGAGGCAAGGGAAATATAGAAAAAAGCACTCTCGTATCCGTGATTTACATTGAGTACATTTCTCAGTCTTTATAGTGTATTCGTTGAGCTGGACAGTTCATTTATAGGCGTGACTTATTAATCCCATCATTTTCCATCACAAAGGCTAACGAGAGGTCGGCATGAGTCATGCGACGACCGTTCGGTATAGAAACGAATGTTCATAGATCGTCCAGTATAAGGTGATTTGCGATGTTCTAAAGCGATCTAGATTGTTTCGTGCGCGATCTATATAAGCTGAACGAAAGAATTTCTTCACGAACGAATGGTAGACCAAACATTACAGCCTAACGTTCAACGACTTTGAAGGTCGATCTTAATCGTTCACAATAGACGTAGCAATGAGGAATATCTACTGTCATTGACCTCCAAAGTGTACGGATCGAGTTGAATGCCAATATTGAGCAACCCCAGTTCAGCAACGTCGCCGATTCGGTACCGTTGATTGGAACGAAAGGCGGTGACGCCTGCGGAAGTAGGCCGAGACGAGACCCCGCAGGTCGTAAGACCGAGGAGCTCGGCCGGTCCTTCGCGGTCAAGTAAACACGGTGGCTGTCTTTTGGCCGCCGATGTTGCCCTTATACCCTGGAGTGTCAAAGAAAACACGGTGGGAGTCTTTTGACCACCGATGTTGCCCTTATAGTCTGGACTGCAAGTATCCGCCTGTAGTGGAAAGCAACAATCAACAGCGCAAATCAGGAAAATCTAAAGTTCATTCTATATAGAAGAAAAGAAGTATGAAATGTGCTATCTTTATTTTGAGGAATTCTCAACACCTAAGGCAACGTATAAGGTGAAATTATATATGCATTTCCCCAACGAATCACATCACATGAGGATATTCAATACTTCTCTTCCATACTTGTGAATACTTTTTTCGTAATGACCTTGAGGGCTTAAAGAACGTACCTTGCTATATTTACTAAAGACTCGTGCTTAAAAAAATGCATTACCTTACATTTGTTGTGATACTTGGTACATGTTTCCATTTTCAAATTCAATATAAAGTTCAACTTTATATAAATCGCCATCCTCTAAATCAAGAGCGTTAACAACTTCTTGAACCATCTCCTCGGAGCCTTGGTCTCCATGAAGCTCAACATTTTTAAGTAAATTCTCTACTTCCTCAATGGCTTCATCTCCTTCTAAATCCTGTTCTCCCTTTTCCACATCCGCCTTCACATTCGTATTTTGATTTTCGTAGTCGTATTCCCAATCCTCACCATTTTGAAATTCAATATCAATTTCAAGTTCCACGACGCCCCGATCATATGCTGATCCGTTTTCATTCATCGCATTTTCGCCGTTACCAGACTCATTATTGTCTACTCGGCTATTAGGATTAGATAGGTTCATGCTCATATCTGTAGGTTCTTCAGAAGTTTCCGCACCATCAGTTCCTCCATTTCCGTTTCCATTTGTGTCTGTTTCATCCATGCCAGTTCCGCAAGCGGTAAGCATAACCATCATTGTTGTACAAAGAATTATCTTTTTCATGTTGTAAACCCTCCACAAAATTATAATATGAAGCTTCACTTTAGCCTGTCCAAAAAAATAATAATCAATCGACGTTTTTTAAAAAAATACATCTTTATCAACAGGTTTAATAAGCTATAGAGGGTATTGTGATATGATGTGAGAAGTTTAAAACGATAGGAGTTGTCACTGTGAAAAAGATTGAGATTGCGACTGAAACGTTTCGGGAACATGGGCACTTGATCGTTTGTCCGACGTGCCACAGAAACTTGACGCTCCTTGATAAACAGCTCCAATGTGCTGGAGGGCACGTGTATGACCTCGCAAAAAAAGGTTACGTACACCTACTCCAAAAAGCGGTGAATAGTGATTACACGAAAGAGATGTTCACGGCAAGAAGGGACATCTACACCCAAGGTTTATATCAACCGATGATCGATCGCATTGGGGCATTGATTCAGCGGCATAAAGAAGATGTGCGAGAGCTGTTAGATGTGGGGTGCGGAGAAGGAAGTCACTTGGCATCTGTTCAACGTCGGCTTGGAAGTTCTGTAGGAATCGGGTTGGATTTATCTAAAGATGCAATCCAAAAGGCGACGGATTTCACAGGAAGCCTGATGTGGGTTGTCGCTAATCTTGAACAACTGCCCGTTCAAGATGATTCTGTTGATGTGATATTGAACCTTTTTTCTCCTGTAAATAGCCGTGAGTTTTCCCGAGTATTACGTTCAGATGGCTTCGTCATTAAAGCAATGCCGGGACCGGATTATCTACAGGAATTGCGCGTCCGGCTGTATGGAGATCATATTGATCCCCTCGATCCTACTGATGTAATCGAGAACTTTAAAAAACGGTTTCATATTTTAGAAAAAGAACAAGTCTACGATGTGAAAACCGTCGCGGGTCAATACATTCCCGCACTTATACACATGACGCCAGTGAGTTGGGATGCAAGTGTGGATCGTAAAGAGCAGATGTTACATCTAACTGAATTAGACGTAACGGTTGATGTGACCTTGCTTGTCGGTAAGCCGAGATCGTAATGAGTGAGAATGGCTCATCAGTTGTATTTTTAGTACAATTAGAATGATGGGGGATGAAAATATGAAAAAAAGAATTGCATTTGACATGGATGAAGTGATGGCCGATCTCGTGTCCGAGTTACTCGAGCGATACAATGAGCGTTTTGAAGACAGCATCCAGCCTAACCAATTGGTCACACAAAAGCTTCAAGATTTGCGACCGCATCACACAAAAGAAATCTATGAAATTTTGCAAGAGCCTGGATTTTTTAGAGGGCTAGCAGTTATGGAAGATGCGGTAGAAGTCATGAAAGAGTTAGACGAACACTATGAACTATTTATTGCAACCGCAGCGATGGAAGTGCCCACTTGTTTCAATGAAAAGTACGAATGGTTGCTTGAACATTTCCCGTTTCTCACACCACAAAACTTCGTTTTCTGTGAGATAAAAGTATTATTCATGCCGATTACCTCGTGGATGATCACGTATCAAAGCTAGAAGGATTTACGGGCGAAGGCATTCTCTACACTGCATTTCACAATCACGGAGAAGATCGATTCACTCGAGTCGATCATTGGAAAGACATTCGTAATTTCTTTTTGCCCGTTCATGCAAACACATAAAAAAGCAGACGAAGGATCGTTCCTTGTCTGCTTTTTTGCGTTTAGATGATTTGTAATGTTTTCGGATAGCGTGTGAGTACGAGTGGTCCATTCACGGTTACGATTATGTCATCTTCGATGCGCACGCCGATGTCCCCAGACTGGTAAATCCCTGGTTCAACGGTTAGTGCCATCCCGTTTTCTAGACGCTCTTCATTGTTCCCATGCATCGACGGCGCTTCATGAACTTCGATGCCTAAACCGTGACCGAGGCGGTGCGTGAAGTACTCACCAAAACCGGCACGCTCAATGACGTTTCGGGCCGCGATGTCGGCCTATTTAATTTGATCACCTGCCACACAAGCTGAAATTCCGGCTTCATTTGCCTCAAGAACGGTTTCATATACGTGACGGTGAGCGCTCGTCGGTTCACCGAAAAAGACCGTTCGGGTAATGTCCGAGGCATACCCTTTCCACATGACACCTAAATCCATCAATACGGCATCTCCACGCTTCAACGTTGATGTCCCTGGTTTACCATGAGGATTTGCGGCATTTGGTCCGAACAATACAACTGGATCAAAGCTCATTTTCGTAATGCCTTTTGCTTTCAATTCAGATTCAATATGGGCAATCACTTCAAGCTCACTAACTCCCTCGCGAAGGACAGATACACCAAGTTCAACAGCGATATCAGCAAACTCTGCAGCTTCTTGTAGACGGACAATTTCCTCATCATCCTTAGCTGCACGAAGTGCGAGCAGTGCGCCATCGATGGAAGAAAGCGATAGACTTGGTTGAAGTCGCTTTAGCTCGTTGTATCTTGCCACAATAAGGTGATCTTCCTCAATCGCCAACGATGATACGAAAGGAATTTTCTCTAATGGATTCTCAGTATCTTCATAGCCGATAATGTCGTGCGTCCAGCCAGCATCAATCGCTAGGCTTGTCTCCATTTTAGGGCAGATAATGGCAGGCTCACGTTCATCTGTATATAAAAGCAGGCCGAGAAATCGCTCTTTCGGGTTGCAATAAAAATCACTTAAGTAATATACGTTGGCTGTTGAAGTAATGAGCACCGCTTCTTGACCTTGCGATTTTGACGTTTGTTTAAGTTGGTCTAATCGTTTCTTCAAGGAAACACATCCTTCTCTCTATTTCTTAAAGATTACTATAATAATGAACATTTGTTAATTCATTTATGTTGACAAAATCATGAGAACAGTTTGATAATATAGAGGGGTGCAATGATGAAAACAGGTCATCGATTGTATACGCTAGGTATTGGAATTGGAACGATTGCGATAGGCTGGGCGTTTTTCCCAATGTTATTCACACCAGGTACACAAGCGCATTGGAGCTTTCTTGTCCTACTAGCTACCGCTGTATTGTTTGTATCTCTAGGTGCTGTCTTACAAAAACGAACATTTTCGACGTAAATCCTTTCCTAACGATTGCTAGTACTCGAGTATTGGGCGATTAAGGAATGTTAATTGAAAACACCACGGTCCCATCATAGCGTGTCTATGTTGGGATTTTGATCTTCTATAAGAAGATCAGGGCGCGCGGCAATTTTTAAAGAGGTGATACGAATGAACACAACATGTACTGTATCAAAGGAATGGCTCTTTGAGCATATGAATGATTCCGATGTCATTATTGCTGATTGTAGATTTGACTTGAAAGACGCGAAAGCCGGTCGTGAAGCCTATCGTAAATCTCATATTCCAGGTGCATTGTTCTTTGATTTAAAAAATGATTTGTCTGGAAATGTAGGTACACACGGGGGCAGACATCCGCTTCCAGATCCAGAAGTGTTCGCTCAGCAGCTTCGTGAAAAAGGCATAAACAAAGAGAAGCACGTCGTCATTTATGATGACGATCATGGGCAGATGGCGGGTCGGCTATGGTGGTTGCTCCATTATGTCGGTCAAAAAAACGCATCGATTATGGACGAGAATTTTTCAGAGTGGGTGAAGCAAGGGTATCCCGTTACAACGGAAGTACCTAAACTTATACCGGTTTCTTTTGAATCCGATGTGAATGAGAACATGGTCATTTCTATGGATGAACTGAAACAAAGAAAGGATCGAAATGGTGTGTCGCTCGTTGATGCAAGGGCACCTGAACGGTACAACGGTACAAGTGAACCAGTGGATCATAAGGCGGGACATATCCCTGGAGCGATCAATATGTTTTGGAAAGATAATCTTGCGGCACGAGGTGTATGGAAGCCAGAGGAAGATTTGCGGGCAATGTATGATCATTTACGAAACGAAGAAGAAGTGATCGTCTACTGTGGTTCTGGGGTTTCCGCAAATGCGAACATTATTGCCATGCAAAAAGCAGGATTAAAAAATATAAAACTTTATCCAGGAAGTTGGAGTGACTGGATCTCTTATGAAGACAATGAGGTCGAAAAGGACTAAGCCAAAGCCTAATTTTGATTTCATGTTGATGATTGGCATGCTTATCGTCTTTATGTAACGAAAGGAGATGATAAGCATGGTAAGAATCTTTTTAGATCCAGGACACGGTGGTAACGATCCAGGTGCTGTTGGCAATGGTCTTCAAGAGAAGGATTTAGTACTTGATATTGGCCTTCGGGTGAGAGACTTGCTCGAAGAGTACGCTGGGGTAGAGGTTGAAATGTCAAGGACAACGGACGTGTTTGTTGATTTAAGTCAACGAGCAATACTCGCAAACAACTGGGGTGCTGATTATTTCGTATCCATTCACGTAAACGCAGGTGGGGGAACAGGTTTTGAATCGTTCATTCATTCTGCTCCAAGCCAAGATGAGGTGAACTTTCAGCCGTTAATTCACAATGCGATTATGAGCCAGATTAGTGTGAGCGATCGTGGCCAAAAGTCACAAAATTTCGCGGTATTACGTGAAACATCAATGCCAGCGATCTTAACAGAAAACCTGTTCATCGATAATGCAAGCGATGCAGCGCTTCTTTCAGATTCTAGCTTTTTGCAATCGGTCGCTGTTGGACACGCAAACGGAATTGCTGACATCTTTGATTTAGAAGATGGCGGTGGTGGTGAACCACCATCATCAACGTATCGTGTCATCGTTGATGGGACTCAAGAAGGGGCTTATGGGGACACAGACAATATTACGAACAGTGTGTCGTCAGCTTTAGGAACCGCTGGAGAAATTACCGTCCAGCGTGTTGGAAGCAGCAACAACTATCAGTATCCGTCTCCAGGGTCAGGAGATGTGTATCAAGTGTATGTAAATGGAAGCGCAGAAGGTGCATATGGTGAACACCAGAACGTGCTAAACGCGTTAACGACTGCACTTAACGCAAATGCAGACGAAATTCACATCGTAAGAGTATAAACTAGTAAAAACGGGAGGTGCACAAGCACCTCCCGTTTTTACTATGGTCAGGGAATAGTAGAAAGGCGTCCGCAACTAGGACTAGAGGCAGGTGGTTGTACATCACAGCACAAGTGCGACATCGACTCGCGCTACCGCGTTTACTGTGTATTCCAGACCGAAAGTACAGCATGAACTCGTTCCTCTGTACACTGTTCTATATAATACAGTGGAGGGTGTTCGTATGGCATTAAAAATCGGTTTTTGATGCCATTCATTAAGCAATATCTGTCATTCTAGAGCTATGTTGTCACAAAAGCTTTGTCAACTGTCACAAATCGTAACATATGGGGCAGTTGGTGTCCTAAAGTAACTCGTCTGAAGGGAGGATTGTCATATAAAAGAGTCAGAGGAACCTGTTCATATGTGGAAAAGCTACGTGTTTACCCACATAAACCTTGAGGGCTAATCTCTATTGAAACCGGAGGTGTCGAAACAAGACGTTGTCGTTAGCGTGCACATTTAAGTAAGAACTAATTATAGTTGTAGTTCGCCATATTCATATATAATATTTGGCTTGTACATTCCAAACTAACAAATGGTTACTTGACCTCTTATCGTCTCTGCAGTATGTCCATCAACGGTATTTGTACCTCTTTCGCAGTTTTCTTCATTCTCCCATTTTATAATATAATTTCCCCATCGCTTACTTATAGACAATATATCGACTTTTCCGGTGTCATGACTATTTTCAACTATGACAGTGCCTCTCCTTCTGATATTTCAGGTTCGGCATTAAACTGCAAAAATACAATGACTAAAATGGCACAAATGAAAACGATAGTGAATGTTTTTTTCATATCATTTTTCTCCTCTGCCTGTTTACTTATTCCTCGTCTGTAAAGGTATCACTTACATACGATAAAATATAGATAATTACAATTTTTGATAATTTATTTTCTTGTCTACACAAATGTTAATAGAATATAAAATCTTGGCAAGGACATTGGATGGTTTGTAGCGAATCAAGTAATACATCCATTTACGAAACAGGAGGCGGTTATTGAAATGGTAGAAATGATCCATGATACATTAGGTCACCTTCTTGAAAACACAGCAAAAAAACAGCCAGAGCGGGAAGCGCTCGTCTATCGAGACCGTGGGTTGCGGCTCACTTATGCACAGTTTGAAGAGTTATGTCGGCAAACGGCTCGGGGATTTATACAGCTAGGGATTGAAAAAGGTGACCATGTAGCGATCTGGGCAACGAATAAACCGGAGTGGGTGACCACGCAATTTGCTTCTGCCAAGTTGGGCGCTGTTTTAGTTACAGTCAATACGAATTATCAAAAGAAAGAGTTAGAGTATTTACTGAAACAATCTGATTCTTCGACATTAATCTTGATGGATAAATATAAAGAAACGTCTTATATCAACATGTTATATGATATTATTCCGGAACTAAAAGATGCCACCCCCGGTGCGTTGCAATTGAGGAAACTTCCGCACCTTAAGCGCGTCATCTTTATGGGGGATGAGAGGCATCCGGGTATGTACAATTGGCCAGATGTTATCGCTGCTGCGGACAGTGTGACTGAAGAAGAATTGGACGTACGTATGGCTGACCTCGATGCGGATGAGGTCATCAACATGCAGTATACATCAGGGACGACCGGGTTTCCTAAAGGTGTGATGCTGACTCATAGAAACATCGTGAATAACGCCCGTAACGTTGCCGCTTGTATGGAGTTAACAAGTACAGATCGGTTATGCATCCCTGTCCCGTTTTTTCATTGCTTCGGATGTGTAATGGGGACGATCGCTTCTGTTTCTGTTGGTGCAACGATGGTGCCGGTTCAAGAATTTCAACCGCTTGAAGTGTTGCAAACGGTCCAAGATGAAGAGTGCACAGCTTTACACGGTCCCTACGATGTTTATTGCTGAAATGAATGAAAAGCGGTTTGATTCGTTTGATCTATCTTCGCTTCGTACGGGTATTATGGCAGGATCGAACTGTCCTGTAGAGGTCATGCGAGGGGTAGTTGAGCGCATGGGCTTAACGGAAATTACGATTGCTTACGGGCAAACAGAATCATCACCTGTTTCAACACAAACGAGAGTCGATGATCCTTTGCAAGTACGAGTGGAAACGGTAGGGAAAGCGCTACCGAATGTTGAAGTGAAGATTGTTACCCCTGGAACAGATGAAGAGGTTCCAACAAATGTTCAAGGAGAGTTATGCACACGTGGCTACCATGTCATGAGAGGGTATTACAAAAATGAAGAAGCAACTGCGGCTGTTCTACAAGCAGATGGTTGGCTACGTACAGGTGATTTGGCAGTCATGGATGAGAGCGGTTACTGCAGAATTACAGGGCGATTAAAAGATATGATCATTCGGGGTGGAGAGAACGTATATCCACGTGAAATTGAAGAGTTCATGTATACACATCCAGACATTTTGGACGTACAAGTAGTGGGTGTCCCTGATGCGAGACTAGGTGAAGCTGTAACAGCTTGGGTGATTCTAAAAGAAGAAGCGAGTTTAACGACCGAAGATGTAAAGGCGTATTGTAAAGACCAGATCTCGCACTTCAAAATTCCAAGAGACATATTCTTCGTGAGCGAATACCCGATGACAGCATCGGGAAAAATCCAAAAATATAAGTTGCGGGAACAGGCAGCATCGTATACGACAGCTCGCCCGTAGAATCGTCTCATTTTTTCGTTGATTTTGATGATTTTTCTCTTTAATCTTCTCTAGCCTTTAGGTACAATGAAAGGGTACGTAACGCTGGAATGAGAGGGAGAAATTGTATGTCAACTGAAGAGAAGATTCAAAAACTAGCCGATCAAATGAACAACAATCCTGAACATATCCAACATTTGGAGAGAACCTACCATTTTGAATTAAAGACCGAAGGATTGCACGGTATTGCTTTTACCGGAAGGTCCGTTCAGGTGCAATCAAACCCGGTTCCTGGGGAAGCAGACTGTGTTTTGAAGATGAGCGACAAGAACTTCGAAAAGTTACTTGATGGGGACTGGAATCCTACAACCGCTTACATGACAGGCCAGCTAAAAATTGACGGTGAAATTAGCCATGCGCTAAAGCTTCATCATGTCGTCAAGCAATATCAGTCATAAAGAAAACATCTAATCTTCGGATTAGATGTTTTCTTCTTGCTTTGATTCGAATAGACGGTTGGAACAGTACTTAATAATATCTCTTCTGCGAACAATACCAATGAAGTAGCCAGAATCATCCATAACGGGGATGAAGTTTTGGTCAGATGATAGTGCGACTAGATCTTCCATCTCTTCATGAATGTAGATGGGAATATTCTTCACGCGCTGCGGAATATCTTTTAATCGCAAGTTCATAATATCTTCCATCGCTTGATCTCTATTATCCATAATGACCCAAAGTAAGTCACCTTCGGTTATTGTGCCGGCATATTTTCCGTCCTGATTCACAAGCGGGGCAGCTGTATACCGATGGTGGCGCATTTTTTCGATCGCTTGTCTAATTGTCGCATCCGGGCTTAAGTACTTGACCTCTTGTTTTGGCAGTAGGAAAAACCCAATATTCATGTGCGTAACACTTCCTTTTATCTAGGAACTCATATATATTGTAAGCGAAGTTGATCTCGCTGTTAAGTCGAAAAAGCACTCCTATTGATTATACGACAAGATAACATAAAGGTTTCAAAATTTCTCATGGATCTTAGATGATTGACGAAAGATACGTGTATGACATGAAAAAGAGGTGCCAAAACGGTCATGAATGTACAACAAGATGCCCACGAGTTTCTAATGGGCTATTATCAAGAAACAAATCAACAAGACATTTGTCATAGCAGGTGGAACGATGTCCAATTAGAGATTGAACGTACAGGCACGTACGTTCAGACGACAGAAGAACTGACGTACGGTGCACGAGTTGCATGGCGCAATAGCAACCGCTGTATTGGGCGGTTGTTTTGGAATAGCCTGGAGGTCGTGGACGCTCGACACGTTGAATCGGCCGAAGACATTTTCTTGTATTTAGAGAACCATATTGTTAAGGCAACGAATAACGGCCGAATTCGCTCGCTAATTACAGTGTTCCCAGCAGCTGGCAGTAACAATGAATGTCGAATATGGAACCATCAGCTCATACGTTACGCCGGTTATGAACGTGATGGAGGGATTATTGGCGATGCCGCTCCATTCCTTTTACACAGGTTTGTGAACAGTTAGGGTGGCAAGGGAAAGGCACAGAATATGATGTGTTACCATTCGTCGTTCAATTTGGCGATGCGGAGCTCAACTAAAAGAAGTACCCGAAGAAATCGTGCGAGAGGTAGCCATTACGCATCCGAAAGACGAGCGATTCGACGACTTGCACTTACAATGGTATGCCGTGCCAATTATTTCTGATATGAGTCTTTCAATCGGTGGCGTAACGTATCCTGCCTCACCGTTTAACGGTTGGTATATGGGGACCGAGGTTGGCGCGAGAAATTTGGCGGATGAATTTCGATATCATAAACTTCCAGAAGTGGCCGATGCGCTAAATATCCCAAGAGGTCACCCGTCAACGTTATGGAAAGACGAAGCTCTCGTTGAATTAAATCGAGCAGTACTACATTCCTATCAAGAAAACGGTGTGACGATTGTTGATCACCATACGGCAGCCAAACAATTTGAGTACTTTCAGCAATTAGAAAAAGACGCGGGAAGGGAAGTAACAGGAGATTGGACTTGGCTGATTCCTCCCATGTCTCCGGCGACAACTGCCATTTTTCATCAAGAAATAGACAATAAGCTAAAGTTGCCCAACTACTTGTACCAGCGGGCACCGTACAAAGAAGACTGAGCCCTAGGCTCAGTCTTCTCCAATAATTTTCACTTCGGTATGCAAGTCGACATTGAATTTCGTGCTCACCGTTTTTTGGATGTGCTGAATGAGCGAAACATAATCTGTAGCGGTAGCATTTCCACGGTTCACAATAAAACCGGCATGTTTCTCTGAAACCTCGGCGTCTCCGATTCGTGTTTGTTGAAGTCCGCTGTCTTGAATGAGTTTTCCTGCGAAATGGTTTGGAGGACGCTTAAATACACTGCCGCAAGAAGGATACTCAAGTGGCTGTTTGAGTTCGCGCAAATGCGTAAGCTCATCCATCTTCGCTCGAATTGCTGTCACATCGCCAACCTCTAGTTCAAAAACAGCTTCTAACACAATGTAATGCTTTTTCGAGATCACACTGCTCCGATAGGAAAGCTCAAGTTCCTCGTTCGTAAGTGTAATAATATCGCCTTCAAGCGTTAGCAGTTTGGCGTGCTTCAATACGTTAGACACTTCGCCTCCGTAAGCGCCTGCGTTCATCACGAGTGCTCCGCCGACAGAGCCAGGAATTCCACAAGCAAACTCCAACCCTGTTAAGTGCTCGCTTAAAGCTCGTTGTGACACATCAATAATCGGCGCACCACTTTGGGCCATGAGCAAATTTCCATCTTGTTCAATTGCATCCAAATGGAGAAAGTGTAGAACAATTCCCCGAATTCCACCGTCCCGAACGATGAGATTGGAACCATTTCCGAGCATCGTCAGTGGAATGTTTTCATTGTGTGCGAGTGCAGCTACATGCTGAGCTTCTTCGTACGTTGCAGGAAGAACAAGGTAATCTGCGATTCCGCCTGTGCGTGTATGTGTATAATGTTTAAGCGGTTCATTTATAAGAATTTTATCTTCAGGTATCGTTTTCGTTAGTGCATCATAAATCCAATCAGTCATGTCATTCACCCTTTTTGTTCAATCCAGCGTGAAAATACAACGCTCTGTCTTTGTTGTTGAGCGTTAGCCTATCTTTCATCATATCAAGGCTTTTATGTTTTTAAAAGAGAAAACTCATTCTGTTATACAGTGTATGACGTGGATTGAGAAGCTGTGAAATCAAGTAAGCGCTTTCGACATTAGTGTTGACACGAATTGTATTTTTCAACCCGGATTGATCGTGTAGAATATAAAATAAAAAATAAGCAAAATGGAGGACATGTATGAGGACCATTATTGTTGGCGGTGGCATTGCAGGAAGCAGTGTCGCTTACCATTTAGCAGCACAAGGTGAGAACGTAACGGTCATTGATGCAAATCACGAAGGAAGGGCAACAGATGCCGGGGCAGGCATTATCTGTCCATGGATTACGAAGCGTAACAAAAACACAATGGCATATCAGTTATCAACATATGGTGCGCGCTACTACAAAAGATTGCAGCAATCATTAGAAGTAACAGGCTTTTCGGATACGAGCTATCGACAAGTGGGGTCACTTGGTGTATTCACTGAGGAACAGGCAGTGGAGGACGCCGTGCTGAAATTAAAAGAAGAGCGGCGAACATCACCTGAAATTGGTGAAGTAAATAAAATATCCAACGAAGAGGCGAGACGCTTGTTTCCACCGTTATCAGACGCGCTTCATGCGCTACATATTACCGGTGGAGCACGGGTTGATGGAAAGAAGTTGCAACTTGCTCTTCAAAAAGCAGCGGTGCATCATGGTGCAACATGGATAAATGGTCAAGCAGCAATCGTCATCGAAGGTGACGAAGTGACGGGCATTAAGCTCGAAAGCGGTGAACAGATTGAAGCCGAGCGATTCGTTCTTGCTACCGGCGCTTGGGAAAATGAACTAAATATGCCCGTTCAACCACGCCACGCGATTCGCGCGCAACGAGGGCAAATTGTACATTTACGGCCGAACGGAATGGATACGAGTGAGTGGCCGATCGTACAACCAGAATCGAGTTATTATATGCTCACATTTGATGATGAGCGGCTCGTCGTCGGAGCGACGAGAGAAGACGATACAGGCTTTGATTACCGATTAACCGCAGGCGGACTACATGAAGTGCTCAGTGAAGCGAAACGCGTCATACCAGGTGCTTACGAATATGAGTTACTAGAGACGAGAATAGGGTTTCGGCCTATACCTGCCGATAACAAGCCTTTAATCGGTCCAATGCGCGCCTATGACAATGTCTATCACTGCAATGGATTTGGGGCAACAGGTCTCACGATGGCACCAGGAGCTGGGAAATTACTTGCCGACCTTATACTCGGTATCGAGCTTGAATTGGATTTGCGTCATTTCTACCCTGAGACTTAAAACAGGTTTATTTTTTTCCACTGGCGTGGTCAGCTAAGCCGTGTTTTACCGCGAGGCGTATTGTCCAATACAGTAGATAAAATCCAATAATAGAGAATACGATGAGTGTGAGTAAATTTGAAATATGGAACATAGGAAACCCTCCTTTAGGTGGTAGCATATCGCAATGATAACAGAATTTACAGTTTGCGTGTCGCTAGTGAAGGGTACGTATACGTATACCTTCTAAGGAGAGTGATGATGAATGGATTTTAAGTACGAGCTGATGAAGTTTACGCGAGAGGGCAATGAACTCAAGCACGCATGGAGAAGCTTTCAGACAATGAGCGACACATCATTCTGAAAGAGTATCCTTTTGAGCAGTCTGTGGAAGAATTGCTCAACGGCATCAATGAGTGGAACGAGTCATTGGATAAAAAAGCGACGTAAACGAAACAGCTGATAAGCAGATCGCTCTCCCCCCAGAAGTTTCCGTCCGTTGTGAACTTTTGGTGTGTTTTGCTTAGAAAAGTACTATAATCCGATAAAAAGCCGACCTAAAGAAATTTCTTTAGGTCGGCTTTCGTTAATTCAATTTTTCAGTTCCAATATTCAACCAGTTCTTGTCCTTGTATACGCAATGTGTCGTAGGCTTGTTCAGAGATCAAATCGTTTTCAAGGTGGTGAGTGAGTAGATGTTGAAACCCATCCATGTGACGTACAATCTTTTCACTGCTTTGTTGACTTTCATAACGACTAATTGCGATTAAATGTAATTGCAAAGCACGAACGGTTTTTTCGTTTTCAAAAGCACCCTCGTCAGCAAATTGCTGAATGTGTGATTGTAAGCTATCTGAAGAGATGGTCCAAGAATTTTCATCTCCGACAAGGGGCAGCGTGATGTTGCTGGCGCCAGGTATGACGGTTAATCCTGTACCTGCAAGGGGACGAAGTGTATACTCATGATCGCTCGCTATAATGATGACTCCAATTTGATGCCCGTCTTCAAATACGTGATCTTTCGGTTCCATTTCCCATTCAAATGTGTACGTTACTCCGGGAACAATGGCCTCGGATTGTTGTACAGAGTTGCGATTTTGTGGGTCCATCCAACCTCGTGAGATGATTTCTGCATTGGAGCCACTATAATTAACGAGCAGTGCGGTGAGATTCGCAACTGGTCGGTCAATACTAGCTTCTAGACTTATTTTTGGTGTTCCGCTTAAACGTACATCTTCACTAAGTGCAGGAGATAGATAAGATAAGCGATGGGGATTGCTCAACTGAGGATCTTCGACAAGTTGATTCGCCCGGATCGCTGGGTTGTCCGTGAACATTTCATTCACCGCGTCAGCATTTGCTTCAACACGCAACGTTCCTCCATCACCTTCATTTAAAGAATTAAAGTGAAGTGTCTTTTCTTCCATCTCGACGGCTGGCCAATCCGCTTCTTGATTCCAACTACCGTCTTCACGTTGAACGTCTACGATCGGTTCATCCACAATGCCATTCTCAATTCCATATAACCAGTAGTCAAACCACCTATGCTCAGTTTCTTGCCAAATAGAACTAGGAGCCCCACTGTGTCCGCCTTGGTGAAGCCACATCTTCCGAGTGACATCATGTTCTTTCAGTGCTTCCCACCACTGCGCAAACTGGGTTGTTTTTACATTCCAATCTGAAAGACCATGAACAACAAAGACACTCGCTTCAATTTGGTCAGCGTCTTTCACGTAGTCACGCTCTGCCCAGAACTCGTTATAATCTCCAGACGCCCGGTCTTGTCCTTCAAATAAAGAAGAAATCATCCCATCACAAACTTCTCGGTTGTCGCGGGTGAGTACTCCTTCAGCAAGGTTGTCTGTATCTTCTCCTTGAAACCCTCCAGGTGCGACAACGGCGCCGTTTGCTCGGAAGTAATCATACCAGCTGCTAATGGCAACGACGGGAATGATTGTTTTTAGTCCTTCCACACCGGTTGTAGCCACTCCGTTCGGGAGAGTACCGTTATACGATGCACCGGTCATACCGACATTACCCGTTGACCAATCGGCATCGACTTCCTCACCCTCTTCATTAAAAGCTCTCGCTTCACCGTTTAGCCAATCAATAACGGCTTTTGTACCTAAGATTTCATTCATGTCACCGGTCGTTGGACACCCTGTAGAAAGCCCGGTTCCGATACTCTCACCTAAGATGACCCCATATCCGCGGGGGACGTAGTAGTTTCCTAGCCTACCAAAGTTTTGGGTGGTTGCTTCATTTGCAAAAGGCACACCGGCAAGTGCTTCAACGGGAGTGAGATCAACGTCAACATCGTGAAAGTTAATCGGGTTAATTCCAGAACGGTATGGACTCATTTCGTAAATCACTGGAACTTCTACATCTGGAGCAGTATTTGGGCGCATTACTTGAATCGATACACGGTCTAACTCACCGTCACCATCGGTATCAACTTCTGTTTCCACGTAGAGGTGCTCAATAATCACATCTTCTGTAGAATAAATCGGGGCTGTCTTTTTGTTTTCTAGTTCAATTTTTGCTGAGTCCACAGTTTCTGGAATTGTCCCATTAAGGGGCAATTCCTGTTTCGTTTGTCCTTCAGCTGGTAGAACAGACGCACTGGCGATGAACGTCGTGATAAACAAAAGCGATTTGATCTTGAGTTTCAATGTGCAGTCCTCCTTTTAAATGTTTAAATATTTTGAAAAAATATAAAGCAGGTACATGCAAAAGCCTTTATGTAATCATACAGCGGACAACTAGATGATCAATAGGTCTATACCACTTAGTGAGAGTAGGGGGGAAACGAGTTTCAGCATGAGTGAGTTGAAACAAGGCGTAGGTGTGAGTATTTGGCAATTGAAAAGCTAGATATTCAGTAAGAAAAGTCGTAGGGTGACGATGGAGGAAGGAAAAGAAATTGCTTCTATATAAGTTGAACTAAAGAACTTCCTCAAGACCAATGGGAAGCTTGGTAAAGTGGAAGCTGTGCTCGAGTTACGACTGAACGGTTCTCAAGCTGAGGAAAATCACAGGAAAAGTGGTATATTCTCCTAAACTCGGTAACAGATTACCGGGTCACGTGTACATTCCCGGCCTGATGTACCCACAAGACGTCGGTGCAGTTCGCGCCGAACCGAGTCAGATTTGGCTTCAGCTGCTGGGGCCGACAGGGTGCTCCCTTATGAGTGAGCATTGAATGTGCGCTCTAGTTGGAACAAACTTGCGCGCAAAATGGCACCTAGCACCGCACTCCCCTCCAACCAACACCGAATAGCGCAAATCAGGAAAATCATACGTTCATTCTATATAGGTATGTATGAATTTACGCTAAAACATAAAACGCAGAGCCGAATGGCTCTGCGTTTTATGTTTTAGGTTCATTTAGGAACTTCTCAGATGGTTTCACGTTATCATCAGTGACGTGAACTTCAATCATTTTATTATCTTTCATAAACTTGAATACGCCGTTGTTAAAATCGGTACCGACTTCTTTAAAGAAAATGCCTTCATAGGCACAAGCCATCGTGTGGTTAAAGCTTAGTTGGTAGCCGTTACCAGATGTATCTTTAACGAGATACGCACGAACACCTTTTTCGAAGTGCTCTTCTGTATAGTTTTTCAAGCCCCGTGTAACCGCAATGATGTGAAGGTCAACGAAAGGTAGCTCTTTTAATAAGACATTAATGAGCGATCCTTTTGTAATTTCCTCCCATCGGCTTTTAGCGGTTTGCCCGATTAGCACTTGCGTAATATCTTTTTGTTTGGCGACTTCTGAAATTACTTTTGCAGCAGGCCGCTTTTCATTGTCTTTAATAATAAATTCTGTGGCATCGACTTCTTTAGATAATTCTTTCCAATAATCAAGATATTGGCTCTTTTCATGGTCAAGCTCATCTACAGGAGCCGCGTCAACTGTGAGAATGTAAAGCGGACATTGTAGTTTCGATGCAATTCTAGCCCCTCTTCGAATCAAACGTTCGCCGTTAGGGCCATGGTAAACACACACAAGCAGGCTTTCTTCCATCTTCGCTTGAATTTGTTGTTCCATAAGTTCTTCACCTCTATACGAAATGGGGGGCTTTCAAAGGCCGCACCATGAATTCATGCAACTAATAGCTTACTCCTGTTTGTTTTATGCTGTCAATTGTAGTTTCGTTCTTTTTTATATTTTTTTTATTTGGCCGGTGTAAATCACGGATAAAAACACGAGTATACATAAAGTTTGGCATGAGTGAATGGGAATTATACATTCGGACATAAATGTTACAATTCATCAACAACCTTTTAAATAGGATGCTTCTGTCGTGCATTGAATATCAATCTGTTATATACTCAGTGAAGAATTGAATAGAACAGCAAGCCTTTTGTGCGATTCTTGAAGCGTATCTTTTGCATCGAAAAGTACTGTATGAGTATAATATGATCGTAAAAGAACGCAGTATGAGGAACGATACTCCGGTATCGCTCTTTTAATGAGACAGATGAATAACCCTGTTGTCCCGAACACTCATGTGAGAAAATTCAGTCTTTTTGACGAACGTAAACTCCCCATGTTTCACACCCCGTTTGATGAACCGTCCTTCGGTTCGATTTCCAACTTGTACAATGAACAATAAAGCATATTCGGTCAGCGAGCGAAAGCATCGTAATAACTATACACACAATCGGGGAAGTTATAATGACTGTGTATGATGACCTGATTCGATATAAGCAAGAGGAGGCCATAATCTATTGTCCTGGGTACATGTAATGATCGTTTTACCACTATTGTTTGCTGTATTCATTCCGTTTTTATATAAGGCATTTCCGAAGATACATACAGGTTGGTTTGTATTGGCGGTACCTGTCGTTATCTTTGGCTATTTAGCCAGTTTTCTACCGATGGTAGCAAGTGGGCAAACGGCAATGTTGGAAGTGCCGTGGATCCCCTATTTTGATATTAACTTTGATGTTTACGTTGATGGTCTTGGATTAATTTTCGCATTAATTATTTCTGGAATTGGTGCTCTTGTCGTCGTTTATTCGATCTTTTACTTATCGAAAGCGAGAGAAGCTCTCCATAATTTCTATGTGTATTTAATGATGTTCATGGGTGCGATGCTCGGTGTCGTACTTTCAGATAACATGATTGTGTTGTATTTGTTCCGGGAGTTAACAAGCGTTTCGTCATTCTTACTTATTGCCTATTGGTACCAGCGTAAGCAATCGCGTTTTGGTGCACAAAAGGCGATGCTCATTACAGTGTTTGGTGGCTTCTCGATGCTTGCAGCGATATTAATGCTGCATAACATTGGGGGTACATTTAGCATTCAAGAGCTCATCGCACAAGGCGACGTGGTGATGCAACATGAGTTGTTTCTACCAGCGATGCTGTTACTGCTCTTAGGTGCATTTACGAAGTCCGCACAGTTTCCGTTTCACATCTGGTTACCAGATGCAATGGAAGCGCCGACGCCAATTAGTGCTTACTTGCACTCGGCTACGATGGTGAAAGCAGGCATTTATCTTGTTGCTCGTTACACACCGATTTTCGGTGGTACGCCTGAATGGTTCTGGATCGTGACGGGTGTCGGTCTATTCACCTTATTCTGGGGTTCGATTAATGCTGTGAAGCAAAGAGATTTAAAAGCATTGCTTGCGTTTTCGACGATTAGTCAATTAGGGCTTATTATGTCTCTTCTTGGAATGGGTTCTGCAGCGCTGTACTTCGGTTCGGGAGATGACGCAGCTCAAATTCATCTCATCGCGATTTTAGCAGCCGTATTCCATCTCATTAACCACTCCACCTTTAAGGGAAGCTTGTTCATGGTTGTCGGGATTGTTGACCATGAAACAGGAACCGTGATATGCGAAAACTTGGCGGCTTAATGTCGATTATGCCGGTGTCGTTTACGCTCGCACTGATCGGAAGTTTAGCGATGGCTGGTTTGCCACCATTTAACGGGTTCTTAAGTAAAGAAATGTTCTTTACTGGAACATTAAATGCTGCTCAACTAGACATCTTTAACGTTGGAACGTATGGGGTAATGATACCGATTGTCGCATGGATTGCGAGTATCTTTACATTCGTGTACAGCATTGTCCTTGTCGCTAAGACGTTTTTCGGAAAGTACCAGCCAGAACGACTTGAAAAAGAAGCGCATGAAGCGCCTCTCGGAATGCTTATTCCTCCGTCAATTCTTGGGTTCTTTGTGATTGCGATCTTTTTCTTCCCGAATGTGTTGTACGATTACGTGCTTCATCCAATGGTCAATTCAATTGCACCTTCAATTGGCCCGTCACTTGATTATACGATTGAAGCATGGCATGGGTGGGACGCGATTGAACTGTGGATGACAGTAGCGGTCGTAGCCTTAGGTCTTATCCTGTTCTCAACGCTTAAGAAATGGATGTGGATGTACAACAATATCCCGCAAAGCATGCACCTGAACAACTGGTTCAGTGGGGGTATTCGACGTATGGAGCGCGTGTCTCATAAGATTATTGATTTCCATATGACTGGATACATTCGCGATTATCTCGTCTACATCTTGATTACGTTCTTAATTATCGTTGGTGGAAGTTTCTTTTTGACAAACAGTTTCTCGATGCAATCAGATATTGGGGAAGTGAACTTGTTTGAATATGCGCTTGCATTTGGTCTTATCGGTGCTGCAGCGCTCGTCGTAATTACACGTTCAAGCTAACAGCCGTTGTATCAGTAGGCGTGCTAGGGTACGTAATCGCGTTATTCTTTATTATATTACGTGCACCCGATTTGGCGCTTACACAGTTAGCAATTGAGACCGTGTCTGTGGCGTTATACTTGCTTTGTTTCTATCATCTACCGAAACTTCGATCTCGAGAAGAAGAGCAAGGAGAGAAGTTCCAGCCGTTTAACTTTATCGTGGCGTTAGCAACAGGAACACTCATTACACTCATTATGCTCAGTGTGAATGATCATCGATTGTTCGAATCCATCTCGTGGTATTACGAAGATGCTTACGAACTCGCGGGTGCCGCGAACATGGTGAACGCTATCCTTGCAGATTTCCGAGCGTTTGATACGTATCTAGAGATTTTCGTATTAGCGATCGCCGCGCTTGGTGTGTTTGCGCTCATACGATTACGCTTAAATAGGAGGGGTCGCGATGAAAGCCAATGATGTGATATTGCAGACGGTCACGAAAGTCGTATCGTTTATCATCTTGTCATTTGCAGCCTATTTGTTTTTTGCCGGTCATCACGATCCAGGTGGTGGGTTTATTGGCGGTCTTGTGACCGCCTCAGCCCTCGTCTTGCTATTTTTAGCTTTTGACATTCGTACGATAAGTAACGGCATCCCGATTAACTATAGACTGTTAGTCGGTATCGGACTGGCTGTTTCAACCGTTACTGCGGTAGGTCGATCGTATTAGGATTCCCGTTTTTGAGCCATACATTTGAGTATGTTGATTTCCCGCTATTCGGTGAGATTGAATTAGCGACCTCCGTCCTATTTGAATTAGGCGTTGTGCTGACGGTAGTTGGGGGAACTCTGACAATCATTCTAAGTATTAGTGAGGATGTTTAATTATGGAAATACTTGTATCCATTCTAGTCGGCATTCTCTTTACTGCAGGTCTTTATTTGGTCATGGCAAGAAGCTTACTAAGAATTGTTTTAGGTACAGCAATTATTGGTCATGGCGCATTGCTGTTAATGTTAACAACACCTGGGCTGCAGCAAGGAGAACCGCCAATCACAGGTGGGGACGCCGTCAGTTTTAGTGACCCGCTACCTCAGGCACTAATACTCACCGCAATCGTCATTAATTTTGCGACGATGGGTTTCTTCCTCGTTCTTGCATACCGGTCATATAAAGAACTTGGCACGGACGATATGGATAAATTAAGGGGTACTGAAGATGACTAACATCATAATCTTATTATTAATCATTCCTCTTATAACCGGTCTGGTTTTAATCTTCTTTAGAAAACATTTACGATTGCAGCGATGGACCAGTCTGATCAGTCTTATTATTAACGGGATTGTCGCCGTTGTTGTCATACAACACGTTCATAATCAAGGCACACAAACGTTAAACCTCGGTGGTTGGGAACCGCCATTTGGAATTGTCATTGTGGCTGATATGTTGGCGATGTTGCTCGTGTTAGCGACGATTATCGTGGCCATCACTTGTTTATTGTACGCGTTTAAAACCATTGGGGAAGAGAGGGAACGCTTTTACTTTTATACGTTCTTTCATTTTATGCTCGTCGGTGTTATGGGATCATTCTTAACCGGCGACCTGTTCAACTTGTTCGTATTCTTCGAAGTGATGCTCCTATCTTCTTATGTGTTGATCTCTCTAGGGGGAGGGAAAAGGCAGCTTCGAGAATCGATTAAATATGTACTCGTTAACATCGTGTCTTCAATGTTCTTCCTTGTAGCCATCGGTTACTTATACGGCATTACCGGAACGTTGAACTTTGCACATATGTCAATGCGGATTGCAGAGGCCGGACAAGATGGTCTCATTACAACGGTGGCAATCTTCTTAATGCTCGTCTTTGCACTTAAGGCAGCATTGCTCATGTACTTCTGGTTACCTGGACCTTACGGAGCACCACCGATGGCAATTTCGGCACTGTTTGCCGCGTTGTTAACGAAAGTAGGATCTATGCGATCTTCAGGATGTTTTCCCTTGTGTTTTATCATCAAGAGGGAATGACACATCAGATTCTCGCGTGGCTCGGAATTATTACAATGATTCTCGGTGCAATAGGTGCCGTTGCACATTGGAGCTTACGAAAGATTCTCGCGTATAACGTCGTTGTTGCGGTTGGTTTTATGGTCGCTGGTTTTGCCATCTTTACAACAACATCTATGGCAGGATCTGTTTTCTATATTGTGCATGACATGCTCGTTAAAGCGCTGCTCTTTATTCTCGGTGGAATCATGATTGGATTGACGGGAACAGACAAGTTAAGAGAAATGAGCGGGATGATTCGAAATCACGCTGCGTTAGGGTGGATGTTCTTTATTGCCGCGCTTGCACTTGCTGGAGTTCCACCGCTCAGTGGTTTTATGGGCAAACTGTTAGTATTGCATGAGGCTATAGGTGAAGGTTTTTATGTCATTGCGGCCGTCGGTTTGATTACGAGTTTGATGGTTCTCTACTCTGTCGTGAAGATATTCATTAACGGCTTCTGGGGTGAAAACCAACTAAGTGTTGAAGATGAGAAGATGTCAACAAAAGGAGCGCTTTTGCCTTGTGCGATTTTGACCGTCTTAGTTATTGGTATGGGTGTAGGTGCAGAGTTTGTCAGCCCATATATTATGCAAGCAGCAGAAGTGATGAGCAATCCTTCACTATATATTGATGCAGTGATGCAGATTACGGAGTAAAAGAGGTGAGAGAATGCCGATTCAGTTATTAGTTAACATTTTTATTGCTGTTCTATGGATGTTTTTGCAAAATGATTGGAGCATCAGCGCGTTTACGTTAGGTATATTCTCGGCCTCTTGTTAATCTTCCTCATGCGAAGGTTTTTCAACGCTCCTTTCTATCTGAAACGTGTCGGTGCACTAGTGTCCTTGTTAATCTTATTTGTACGAGAGTTGATCTCTTCGAGCATTCTCATTACAAAACAGATTATGAGTCCGAAACTAACAATTAAACCAGGGATATTCACGATGGAAACATCACTGGAGACAGATTTTGAAATTACGCTTTTAGCATTGCTATTAATGCTCACACCGGGCTCTGTTGTCGTTGAGCTTTCTGAAGATGGTAAGACATTCTACATGCATGCAATGGACATTCCGGATTCAAGTGACATGGTACTGCGCTCAAAAGATCAATTTGAAAAAGCGATTAAGGGGGTAACAAGAGATGTTTGATGTTGTACTTCTCATTTCGCTATTGCTTCTTACCCTTTCTATACTCGTTGGGTTGTACCGAGTCATTAAAGGTCCATCAATGCCAGACCGCGTCTATGCTCTGGACTTAATTGGGATTAATATGATCGCTCTGATTGCCGTCTTTTCCATTTATATGAGGTCGACCGCTTATCTCGAAGCGGTTCTCTTACTAGGGATCTTAGCATTTATTGGTACAGTCGCCTTTGCCAAATACATTGAGAGAGGTGTCGCCATTGAACGTAACGACGATTGAAGTGATTGTTAGTGTGTTGGTATTGTTCGGTGTCATCCTCGCCTTGATTAGTGCATTTGGTCTCATACGATTGCCAGACGTCTATACGAGGTCCCACGCTGCGACCAAAAGTGCTACGCTCGGCGTACTCGTCACGTTGACAGGTGCCTTTATGTTTTTCGGTCTTGAAGAAGGATTCTTTAGCATTCGTCTCGTGCTTGGAATTGTATTCGTCTTCTTGACTGCACCTGTTGCAGGTCATCTTGTGTGCCGAGCAGCTTATCGAAGTGGTGTCCCACTAGATAAGAGGACGGTTCAAGACGATCTAGAGCCAATTCTCGGGACGCAAGAAGAGCGACAAGCTGAGAACAAAGAACGACATCGTCGTCCGCATTCATAAACACGAAGACCTGCGCCTTAGACGAAAGGTGCAGGTCTTTGTTATTGATTTGTAAACAATTCCTTCTTTTGTGTAAAAGTTCCTTCTCGTGTCTTGTCGATATATGAGATTTTGCTACGATAGAAGTAATCTTATGGGAGGTGGGAGAACGAATGAAAAAGAATATTGTAGCCTTCGGTCTAGGGGCTTCATTGCTTTGTCTACCCGCAGTGACAGATGCAGCAGATGTTTCTCGAGGGGAATTCTTGAAGAGTATGATGACGAGTTTAGATGTTGAGGTTCATCATTATGATACAGAGTCTCTTCCGTTTGAAGATGTGAATGATGAGTATAAACCTTATGTAGCGGCTGCTTTAGAGCTAGGAATCACAACCGGGAGAACGGAAACAACATTTGGGACAGATGACCCCGTTACCCGAGCACATGCGTCATTATTTCTCACACGAGCGATGAATTTGCAAACAGATAATTTAGATGCAATTGAACGACTTACTGACATTGATGAGAACAGTTGGGGTGTTGAGGCAATAGCGGCGACCGCAGCGTATGGCATTATGACGGGATATTCAGACGGCTCCATACGACCGGCACAAACGATTTATCCTCACCAAGTCGAGTCCATTCTAAATCGGGTTGACGAGCGGTTTGATCGTTATTCGATTGTCCATACGAATGATATACACGGACGTGTCGTAGAGGAGCTTGACGAAGATGTGATGGGTTTACCACGTGTTCACACGATCTACAATCACATTAAAGAGACGAGTGAAGATACGCTCCTCTTAGATGCAGGAGACACGTTCCACGGGACGAATAATGTCCATTTCACCGAAGGACAAGCAATGGTTGATCTGATGAATCACATTGGTTTTGATGCGATGGCTGCAGGCAACCATGAGTTTAACTACGGATATGAGCGGTTAGTTGAAATAAGTGAGCAAGCGAATTTTGACGTGTTAGCAAGCAACGTCATTGTTGAGGAAACGGGCGATCCACTGCTTGAGCGAAACACGATCCTAGAGCTAGGGGATAAAACAGTAGGTGTTATCGGGATTGTGACAGAAGATACACCGATTCGAACGCACCCGAGTAATGTTGAAGGTTTAGCATTTTATGATGATGTTGAAATTGCCCAACGTGAAGTTGAAGCCATGCAAGATGATGTGGACCACGTCATACTACTTACACACTCCGGTCACGCTGTTGAACAAACGATGGCTGAAGAGATTGAAGGCGTAGACCTAGTCATTGGTGGCCATAGTCACACAGCGGTAGAACGCCCGTTTTATGAATCGGGAACGTTCGTCGCCCAAGCACATGAGCATACGAAAGCCGTAGGCGTTGTGAATATGTTTTATTACGAGGATGAGTTAGCGTCAATGAACGGTCAGCTCATCCGTGATGACGGCACTCGGTTCGAAAACCATCCTGACACAGAAGAAAAAGTTCGAGGTGTCGTTTCTGAAGTCGAGGAAGCTCTCGGTGAAGTCGTTGGGGAGTCGAGTGAGCGTCTCATTGGTGACCGTGAAGTTGTCCGCTCGAGTGAATCCAATCTTGGTAACTTAATAACGGATGCGATGCGTGAGCGCACAGGTGCTGACATTGCTTTTATGAACGGTGGAGGAATTCGTGACAGCATTGATGCAGGCGAAGTGACGATGCATGACGTTGTGAATGCTTTCCCATTTATTAATCTCGTTGAAGCCCAAAAGATGACAGGCGATGTCGTTGTTCAGGCACTTGAAGAATCTGTCAGCTTATATCCTGAGAGCAATGGTGGCTTCTTACATGTCTCAGGAATGAGTTTTACGTATGACCCGAATGCAGAACCTTACAACCGCGTACAAGACGTAATGATCGGTGATGAACCATTGGACACCGAAGCCGAGTATGTCGTCGGTACGAATGATTTTCTAGCAGCTGGAGGCGACGGTTATTCTATGTTTAGCGATCAAGAAATCGTTTTGTCCACAGGAGAGCTGTTAAGTGAAATCTTAATTGACTACTTTCAGTCTGGTGCAACAATTCCAAGCGTTGAAGATCGCATCACACAAGTAGAATCATAAACGTACAACCCAGTCACCACACCAAAATCTATTGAGGTTTTGGTGTGGCTTTTCAGTACATATGTGGTTCGTACGATAAGGGGGGGAATGTGTTGTCGCGTTGGCATCGGCATCTAGGGATCTATGGGATTTGCCACGATCACAATGAACTACTCGTCATTCACAAAACTAAAGGTCCTTATAAAGGCATGTTTGATTTGCCAGGTGGGTCTATAAATGAGTGCGAAACGTTGAGGCAAGCGTTGAAAAGGGAATTTCTTGAAGAAACAGGTCAAAACATTTTGATCAATCATCAAATTGGCACGTTTGATTTTTTAGTTGATTATCGTTATAAACAGACAGACGTGACGCATCATATCGCCATTTTCGTCGATGTCTCAATTGAACATTGGACTACGCCTGAAATAGAAGCTCAGCTCAAAGGTCAAGCGGTGACGACAAATGATTCGAGTGGTGTTGAATGGATCGGGTTAGAGGAGATGACGGAGTTGAACAGTTCACCGCTCGTAAGAAAGGCTGCTACATACATCTTAGATGGAAATGTGCCATTATAACGAATGTAAAAGGGCTGCCTTCGTTTTGAAGAGGCAGCCCTTTGCACCGATGTGTATTAAAAATTCTTTTTGAACCATGCAGAAGCTTCGTTTACTTCAGTTTGAGTTAATTGGTGACCGCCTGGTTCCCAATGAAGGTGTACATCAGCATCTGCACCTTTGAGCAAGTTTGTTAGTTCTTCCGTTTCTTCAGGACGACAAATTGGATCTTGTTCTCCAGCACCAATAAAGATTGGAGTGTTCGCTAAGTTTGGAAGATCAATGCCACGCCTTGGGACCATCGGGTGATGAAGCACTGCCCCTTTAAGTGCGTGTTCAAAATGGAAAAGCAAGCTAGCGGCAATGTTTGCCCCGTTAGAATATCCAACAGCAACGATGTTGTTGCGATCAAATCCGTACTGTTCTGCACTTTGGTCGAGAAATTCTGCTAACTCTTTCGTGCGAAAAATCAAGTCCTCTTCATCAAAAACACCTTCTCTTAAGCGACGGAAGAAACGTGGCATGCCATTTTCAGAAACGTTTCCTCTTACACTGAGTACAGAAGATCCAGGTGAAATTAATTGACTGAGCGGAAGTAAGTCTTGCTCATCTCCACCCGTCCCGTGCAAAAGTAGCAAAACAGGTTTTTGGCTGTCAGTACCTTGTTGAAAAATGTGTTTCATGATTTTTCACTCCTTATGCCAAGTTGTATTCAATGGCAGTAGTTTGGCTTCGATTTGTGTTCGTTTATTCTCCAGAAATGGAGGTAATGAAAGGGATTCACCCAATTGATGTTCCGCTTCGTCTATCAGAAACCCAGGTTCATCGGTGGCAAGTTCAAACAAAATGCCATTCGGGTCTCTTACATACAATGATTGAAAGTAATAGCGGTCAACAAAACCAGAATTAGGGATACCTAACTCATTCACGTAGTCGACCCAGCTTTGGAGCTCTTCGCGGTTTTTCACACGAAAAGCAACGTGGTGAACACCACCTCGACCGGGACGTTGGAAATGAAGTGCCGGGTCACGTATGACGTGTACCTCGTCGGTCGTCTGTTCGCTAGACATAGCGAGTCGATACAATGTTTTCTTTTCTTCTACTGTTTCTTCGTGTACGACATGCATGCCAAATACCGTTGTGAGTAACTTCAAGGTTGGCTTTTCATTTCGCACACTAATCTCAATAGGACCCAATCTGTGAATCGCATTTGATTCAGGGACGGGAGAATGTTCCCAAGGTGATCCGTTCGGCGACGCGTTGTCCGGATCATCCGAGACGATTCGCAATCGTTGGCCTTCGAAGTCTTGAAAAGGGAGGACGAGCTTTCCGGCCCAGCGACTGATTTCTCCGTGTTCAATGTTTTTGTCGAGGAATCGTTCTTTCCAATACTGCAACGCCTGTTCATTGGCTACTCTAAATGAAGTGCTTGAAATGCTACCTGACCCGTGTTTGTTCACTTCAGCATCTGGCATTTCAAAGAACGTGATCTTCGTTCCTGGAGCTCCAGTTTGATCACCATAAAACAAATGATATACGCCTAGGTCGTCTTGATTAACAGATTTTTTCACGAGTCGTAAGCCTAGAATTTTCGTGTAAAAGTCATAATTTGCGCTTGCATGGGCTGTGATGGCGGACACGTGATGAATGCCACGTAAGTGCAAGTTAATTCTCTCCTTGTTTATGAAGTATATTGAGCAGTCGAAGCAGTTCTTTTTGATCAGCCGTATCGAGCTCACCAAATTGGTCAATTTGAAACTGTTCTTGCTGCGGAACCACTTCTTCGTAGAAGGTGGTCCCTTCCTCTGTTAAAGACAAGTATTTGGTTTTCCAATCTTGCTGCCTCATAATCAGGCCACGTTCTTCCATCTTTTTAACGAGGTGTGTAATGTTCCCTTTTGTAACGAGTAGCTTTTCTGCTAAATGCTGCTGAGTTACGGCTGATGGGCGCCTACTTGTACGAGTAGATCAAATTGCGCGGTCGTTAACTGCCACTGTTCAAGGTGTTTATTGGAGGCTTTAATGCTTTGATTGTAGAAACGAGCCAACCTAAACCATAATAATATGGCAAGTCGGCGGTCATGTGTCGATGTGTGGTCCATAGAATGACCTCCTTATTTATCAGTATAAAGATAAACTGATAAAACCACAAACGATATGCTTGGGAAACGATGAAACATTTGGTACTCATTGAGGGAAATTGGGCAAAAGGCGGAAAATGGGTCTTATTTTTGTGACAAAACGATTGCGCTGTAATAAAAAGAGTTGCACGGAATGCACTCATTGAGAAGGATCACGTGTAAAAAGATGTGTCCATCGGTGGGCAAAGTACGCCCCCGTGTTTTCTATGCAGTCCAGACTACAAGTGCAACATCGGTGGCCAAAAGACAGCCCCCGTGTTTTCTATGCAGTCCAGACTACAAGTGCAACATCGGTGCCAAAAGACAGCCACCGTGTTTTCTATGTACTCCAGAGCACAAGTGCAACACGATTCACGTTTCTGCCTTTTGGCAACGGTGTGCTGAAAGAAGTCCAAATGCCCCATAAATTCATTTAAGTGACATTTGAGAAAGAAAAATGAAGATTTTAAACGTGAATGCGCACATAAACAGTGTCAATTGTCACAAATCCTCAGATAAGTGACAGTTCAGGTAGCAAAACCGGTGTTTGGTGCTGGCAAATGTCACAAAAAGGTTCCGACTGGTCACAAAAAGTCGTTTCAGTGACAATCGGAGTCGCTACGAGCATTATTTCCAGTACGGATGGTCACATAAATGAGCTCTTCTGTCCGTCTAGGAGCGCTCTCCGGACACAATTCCTCGCACCGCCCAAGTCTCTGTCCTTCTAACCCTGAGCAGCTCCGTATAGACGCAACAGACGCTAAGAAAATCCGAAAGACTAGCAACATGTCGGCGCCTCCGGCGCCGAAGCCAACCCCAGTCGCCTCGACTCGCTCGCTTTTTCTTCGGCACCACCGGTGCCGACAGCAAGATAGTACTTCCAGCTTCTCATCTTGCGAATGCAAAGCCATGCTCGATCCGGGATGGATCCTTGCCCTACGTAGCATGCACAAACCATCTGGTACAGATGCAAGTGCACGTTTTCGACATCGAAGTGCACGACTAAGGCGCTCTCCGGACACAATTCCTCGCACCATACTGTTTCCGTCGATCTCAGCCGCCCTCCGCCCCATGCAATCGAAGAGAAGTATATATGAGAGTGCAGGGGCCGGGACACAAACAGTCACAAATCCTGAGATAAGTGACCGTTGCGCGCCGAATTTGCCCGGTTTGAGGGCTGGATTGTCACATACGTGACCGGCCATCACACGCTTGTGCCAGGTGGTGAGCACCGGTCACGACTTTTTACCTTTCGGCAAACGTTTTGCGTATTGCCCGCAACCTTTACAGTGACGAACAACGATCGACAAACAGATGAATTCCAACAGACAATATACGGTAACCATTCACCCTCAAAGACCGATCTCGGTCATCGTTTCAGTGAATTTCTTTCGTTCAACTTAACTAGAAAACCCGGTCCTCTGCCCAGGTTTTCTAGTTTTTCAAATGTTTCTTAATTCGTTTCGTTTCTTTTTTAAACCAGTTAGTATCTTGATCATCAATCGTTCGGTGACCATAGCGGGCGCCTTCGTACACATCAACGTACGCTGTTAAGTCAAAGTCAGTGAGATTTTTCGTCACAATGAGCAGCCATTGATGAATGGTCTGCCTAGGGTCTCTTGGTACCTCTTTTTTCTTGGCGTACTGTTCCAATTTCTCGACTTCTTTTCGAATGAGTTGTTGTTTGTCTGGAGCGGAATAAAGGTTTTTAAATCGATTTGTTAATGTTTTTTGCAGTCCAGATGAAGCATTTTGGACGAGGTGGTTGTTTTGTGCGTAATCTTCATTTCCGCGGATCACTTTTCGTATGAAAATGACAGCCAACACGATACAAACGAGAAACGTGAGTGTCGCAAAGATCCAAGTGATGTCAAACAGTTCAGTTGGAACGTACGTTTCCTGTTCTTCAAGCGAACCTGCGCCCATCTCGATTTCTGCTTCAAGGGGAGGTTCCACATCTTCTGGCGCGATTAACGCAAACAGCATTCCAAATAGTTGGAAAATAGGTGTGACGATGAACGTTAGTAATGTGAGTATCCCTTCAATAATCATCGCTACCATTCGTTCGATAACGGATAAGTTGAAATAGATGACCGTTAAAATAAGCAATAGAGATCCGATGAGTCCACCTTGCCATACAATGAGTGTTTGGTTACTTTTGCCGTTATTTGCACTCATAAAAGATAACGTTAAATACGTGATTGCAGCTAATGTCATACTCGCTAAGTAAAAAAACAACTCCGTTACTGGAAGTGTTGCTCCGAAGCTTTGGAGAAAAGCGGCGACCATCACGTTCATCCCTATTAAAACAAGGAATCTCCCCACGAGTCGTTCAGATACCGAGAATGGTTGATGAGAAATAATTCGATACATCACGAGCAATTGTATAAGAAGTACTGGAATGAGTATGATTTGATACAGACCCCACCCAACGACAAATAGAAGGAGTAAAGCCCCAATAATGAAAAGTCTTTGCTTTTTTTGGGCGTTTCTACAGCCCATACGAGAATGAATGAGCAAGTGAACACGAACAAAACGAGTTGGAGCAATGGAAAGCTCGGTGAAATGAGTGCATAGATCACATAGAATAATCCGAGTAATAGGTTCACTTCAATTCCAGTGTAGAAACCGAACATAATCTTACGAGCCATGATCTCTCCCCCTTTGTTCGAGTGGCGTATACGGGGATAAATAGGCGGTTTCTTTGTGCAGGTGCAAAATGCTCAGCGGTTGACCGTTTCTATGCAAGTGGTGAAGCATCTCGTCAACCTCTTGGGTGCGCTCTCCAGCATGAATCCAATGAACGGGATGTTCCCGCTGATAGATGAGATGTGAGAGCAGTTTCGTATAGGACGTTGTGAGTGTACGTCCCTTCGTCACAGAAGCTAACTGTTCGAGTAAATAGAGCAGCTGTTCATTACCCGTTCCTGCCTGCGTGTGCATGAACCGAAAACTGCCAAATGTCATGCGATTCATGCAAGGCCAAAGGCCATGTCGTCTCCTAAACTTCGTTAGCAATAAATGCGCTATGCTCTACGAGGGCATCTAAATCTTTAGAAAGTCCATAGTCGGAAGTGATATTAACGGTGAGAAGTACACTTTGATCGGTAATCGTTTCATATTGTTTCGTTTGAAGCTTTTGCATCTTTGCACTCGCTTTCCAATGAATATCTTTGAAATCATCCCCAAATTGATAATCACGAACGCTAACGGGCAACATGCGATCTTGAAACAGTGCAAAAGGTTTAGGGAAGTCTCCTTCAAATTGAGTGAGCGGCTTTTCCGTTTCAGCAACAGGGAGAAGCTTTGGAAAAACAAGTGCTTCTTGCTTGAGCGTATGGTAATAGCGAAGTTCCACATGCCCAAATCCTGCCCAATTCGGAATGTCAATGCGAATTGAACGAATGCGACCGATTCCCCGTTCAAAAGCAACAAAAGGAATATGGATTGTTTTTTCAGAGCGGTATCCTAACGTGATCCGAGTCCGAACCTCATGAATGCCTTCGCCAGAACTCGTTGTCTTCTCAACATCAATCGGATTGACATTGTTATCAAATTGAATGATGAGTGTTGCTTGGTAAATGGGCAGACCGTCATTGCGAATCGTAAATTCAAAGGCACCTTCATTGTCGATATGATACCGCCTTTTCTTTCCAGTCTCGGTGAGTGAAATTTGCGTACCAAGGCGTTTGAGTATTACGTTTGAGACACCTACCCATAACACACCAAAAACGGAAAGCAATAACCATAAGGCTTCGCCTTGAATTAAAGCGAAGACTAAAGATAGTGAAAAGGCTAGCGTAGCGATGCCTGTGACACGCGAGCTCTCAACGGTCCGGTTCATGCTTCATTCGCCTCAACAGGGACAGGAACTTCATGAAGTATATCTTTGAGAATTTGATCGGCCCCTTTTGTCATGTACTTCTGTGGATAAAAGAAGTCGGTGAGCGATGACATAAGGAGCGGTGTCTTGTAGATCATTTGGATGAACATAACTTCGCTCGCGTAGAAAAGCCATGCCTTTTGCTGCTCGAAGCCAAGCGAGCGTTCCCCGAGGACTGATCCCCACTTCGATAAGCGGGTGATTTCGCGTCTCTTGGGCGAGTGTCAAAAGGTACGTTTCGACATCTTGGTCGACGGTAATACGAGCGACTTGTTCTTGGAGAGAGAAAATCTCTTCTTTTGTTAATACGGCTTCTATCTCTTCTTTAGAAGGGGAGGCATGTGTATGTAAAATTGATCGCTCTTGTTCGACATTCGGGTATCTCATTGGGATTTTTAAGAAAAATCTGTCCAATTGAGCAGCAGGAAGTGCATACGTTCCTTGTTGAGATTCGACTGGGTTTTGCGTGGCAATAACGATAAAAGGCCCGTCGATCAGATGTGTTTCCCCGTCAATTGTCACTTGTCTCTCTTCCATGACTTCTAATAATGATGATTGTGTTTTCGGTGTGGCGCGGTTGATTTCATCAGCAAGGAGTACATTCGTAAATACAGGCCCTTTTTCTAATTGAAACTCTTGATGCTTCGGATGGAAAAAACGTAAGCCGGTAACGTCGCTCGGCAAAATGTCTGGTGTAAACTGAATGCGACTAAAAGACATATGTAGCGCAGAAGCAAACGTTTTTGCTAATAACGTTTTTCCTGTACCGGGCACACTCTCAAGCAACACATGCCCATGATTTAATAAGGCGATTGTCATCAACTCAATTACCCCATCTTGACCGATCACTTTTTTCTGAATGGTCTGCTGCAACTGTTCGTAAGTCTTCATTATGGGTCCCCCATTCTTTTAAATCACGACTATTGTCTATTTTGACAAAAAACTGTCAAAACAACAAGCGCAAATGTACGTATGAACCGAAGCGAAAACGGGTAAACGTGGACTAAGAACGTTGAAGGAGGAAAACAAATGCAAATGCGTAGACTAGGGAAGTCAGACATTCATGTTAGTGAAATTGGCTTTGGAACGATGAGTCTTTCTGAAAATATAGAAGAAGCAAGGCTCGTCCTTGAAGCAGGTATAGAAAAAGGCATGAATTATGTGGACACCGCAGATCTGTATCAATTCGGAAAAAACGAGGAGGTCGTCGGTGAAATCATCAAAGGCAGAAGAGAACAACTTGTGCTGGCGTCTAAGGGGGGGAATCATTGGCAAGAAGGCAGGATGATTGGTTTTGGGATCCTTCTAAAGCGTATATTAAAGAGGCGTGTAAAAACAGCTTGCGACGTTTAGGTACCGATTATCTTGATGTGTATCAATTGCACGGTGGAACAATTGATGATCCGATTGACGAGACGATTGAGGCGTTCCAAGAATTGAAGCAAGAAGGGTTAATTCGTGCGTTTGGCATTTCTTCAATTCGACCGAATGTCATAAAGGAATATGCGGATTCAGGGATGACGAGTGTATGATGCAATACAATTTGTTGGACAGAAGACCTGAAGAATCGATGTTAGATTTTCTCCATCAAAATGACATCGGTGTCATCGTAAGAGGTCCGATCGCAAAAGGCATGTTAACAGAAAAGTCGGGAGTGAAGACGCCTGAAGAAGGTTTCTTAGATTATACGAAAGGTGAAGTGCAGTTTGCGGCGGATGCGCTGTCGTCAATGAGACACTTGGGTACACCCGCTCAACTTGCCATTCGTTATGTGCTTCATCACCCTGCTGTTTCAACGGTTACTGCGGGAGCAAGTTCAGTGGAGCAAGTGTTGGAGAATGTCGGAGCGATGGATTTGCCTTCACTTACTGACGAAGAATATGAGAAATTGCAACGAAGCTCTCAAGCCATTGTATATGAACAACACCGGTAATTTTTTTCATGTTACGATGAAAGAAAACATGAAAGAACGGTGACAACATGAGAAGTCATGAATGGGTCGAGCAAAATGAAGAGCGCTTCGTAAGCTGGAGACGAGAATTCCACCAAGTTCCGGAAGTAGGCTGGACGGAGTTTGTTACGACCGCCAAAATTGTAGAGAAACTTGAAGGCAAAGGGTTCTTACTGCACATAGGAGAGGATGCCATCGCTGCAGATGAGCGTTTAGGTGTTCCCGACCAAGAAGAGTTGGACGAAGCGATGCTGCGTGCGAAAGAGTATGGCGTTCCAACTGCATTGCTCGACAAGATGAAAAACGGAACGACAGGTGTTGTTGCACGCCTTGATACAGGACGAGCTGGGGCACATACTGTACTCCGCTTTGATATAGATGGACTGCCAATTAAAGAGGCGACAGACGACAACCATCTACCGTTTAAAGAATCGTTTCAATCAACGATTGCGGGTAACATGCATGCGTGTGGGCACGACGGGCATACAGCGATTGGTCTAGCTGTTGCGCATTACATTTCTCATCATCAAGATGAGCTCACCGGAACCTTTACGTTGTTGTTCCAACCTGCAGAAGAAGGTAGTCGTGGGGCAAAAACGATGGCAGCTAAAGGTTGGCTCACTGGTGCAGACTATTTTCTATCCGGTCATATCGGCATTCAAGATCGAGAAATCGGCCAAGTCGCGGCAACGACCACGGGTTTTCTAGCCACGACTAAATTTGATCTCGCGTTCACAGGCAAAGCTGCCCACGCTGGAGCATATCCCGAGACAGGTAAGAATGCGATGATCGCGGCATCGGCCTTCGTGCAAAATGCTCTTGCCATCCCAAGGCATAGCGAGGAACAACACGCATTAATATCGGTACGTTAACGTCTGGAAGTGGTCGAAATGTCATTCCTGACCGAGCGGTCCTTCAAGGAGAAACACGAGGACAGACAGATGAGTTGGACTCGTATATGTTTGACGAAGTACAGCGCGTGGCAAAGGCCGCGGCGTTAATGAGCGATGTAGAGGCCAATATAGAAGTAGTGGGTCATGGCATGACCGCAAGGTGCGATGACGTCTGGGTCAATCGGCTGACCGCAGCAACCGAGGCGAATCCGTTTGTGAATACAATTATACCGACCCTCCCTATTGGTGCATCAGAGGATGCTGCAGTACTCATGACAGACGTTCAAAATGCAGGTGGAGAGGCTACGTACATGATCTTTGGCACTCCACTGGCAGCAGGACATCACCACCCGTCATTTGACTATGATGAACGGGTATTGAGCACCGGAGTAGCCACGTATATCGATCTCATCTGTTCATTACATGAATAGCGTCACCCGTACAGCAAAGTTTTTCTTTGCTGTACATTTTTTTTGATAAAAAATGGGAAATTGGAGCAGTCTAACAACTAAGAAAGCAGGAGGTGAACATATGAGTCCATTTAACGTCGGAATCCCAAGTCTTATCTTGATTTCTCTGTTAGCTCTCTTAATTTTTGGACCCAAAAAACTGCCGGAGATTGGCGGGGCCTTTGGTAAAACCATTACTGAATTCAAAAAGTCCACAACTCAAATCTTCGAAGATACTCCGGCTGCTACTCCAAAAGAAGATACCTTGGATAAACCCGATCGTGAAGCTTAGTCATTTGCTTATGAAGTATCCTAAATAACCTTGCCAGTTGGCAAGGTTATTTACGTAGTTAGGGGCCTCTGCTCGCTGAAAACAACCATGTCTTGCCTGAGTGGCAGGAAGACTACGTTAAAAGCTTGTGTTGCGAGGGTAGTGTAAAGAATTATTCGGATATGTCTGGGGCACTCGGTTTTAGCGCATGAACACGACATACCGCAATTTAAAGGTCTATATACGTTGAGTACATGGGTTGCTGTGGTTTTAGCTACATCATCCCCCCGACTCCATGCGCTCGTCGTAAGAAATTCCACCGCCCTTTTCGGTCACACAACCAACAACATGTTCGTATGATTCATGGCGGAGATCGTTAGGCTTATCATCGACACCAGAGGTGCCGAAGGTTGCTAGAATAATGGTTTTAAGTTCAGTGTAGAAACGAGCGTTCATAGGTCGGCCATTGTCAGGTAAACTGCGGTGTTCTAAATGATCTAGATCGTCCAGTATCTGGTAAAATCATCGTTCGACCGGGATTTATATAAATTGAACTAAAGAACTTCTTCAACAACCAATCGTAAGCTTGGTAAAGTGAAAACTATGCTCGAGTTGCGACCGAACTGTTCTCAAGTTGGGGAAAATCGCAGGAAAAACGATATATTCTCATAAACTAGGGAACAGAATGAGCAAACTCGGTAACAGATCACAAGGTCAGGAGTACATCCCTGCCCCGAAGTTCCCACGAGACGTCGGCGCGAGCCGCGCCGAACCGAGTCCGATTTGGCTTCGGCCTGCTTGGACCGACAGGGTGCTCGCTTATGGGCATTGAATCTGCGCTCCAGTTCGAACAAACTGCGCGCAAGTTTAGCGAAATGAGCACCAAAATCGTTAAACTAGGCAAACTTGAGCGTAGAAAGTGTAAACTAGAGCGCAAAATGGCACCCAGCAACGCGCTTCCCCCCCAACCCAACAACCAACAGCGCAAATCAGGGAAATTTTAAGTCCATTCTATATAGATGAATTGAACTAAAGAATTTAATTGAATTCTATGATCGCGATTGGTCTATACGGGCAAACGCCTACCCATTGCTTGTTGAAGTTCATCTCGTTTCACTTCGACAACGTTCGCCACTGTAAGGGTTGCGGGCAACACGAAAAACGTTTGCCGAAGGGTAAAAAGTCGTGACCGAGGCTCACCACCTGGCACAAGTATGTGACAATCCAGCCTCAAACCGGGCAATTTCCGCACGCAACTGTCACAAATCGCAATATTTGTGACAGTTGACACCGTTTATGTGCGCATTCACGTTTAAAATCATGATTTTTCTTTCTCAAGTGTCACTTAAATGAATTTATGGGGCATTTCGACTTCTTTCTATACACTGTGGCCAGTAGTCAGAAAAGTGAACCGTGATGCTCTTGTGCTCTGGAGTGTCAAGAAACACGGTGGGCGTTTTTTGACCACCGTTGTTGCCCTTATAGTCTGGACTGCATAGAAAACACGGTCGCTGTATTTGGGCCACCGATGTTGCACTTGTAGTCCGGACTACAAGCATCCAGAGAGGCATATTTACTTTTTTTAAAACGAGTAACCCCACTCCTTTCGGGGTGGGAGTTACCAGTTAGTAGATTGACGTATACGTCAGAGAGAGCCAATCGCTAAAATCTTTAGTCGATGTCTCTTTTTGTGGTGTTGCGATGAGTTGCCGCAGTCGGTCAACTTTTGCGGACAACGAATCGGTGTCCCCTTCTTTTTGTACGGTTTGATAGAGGGTGGCTGCTTGTAGATAGCTCTTTAGTTCAACGGCTTGGGACCAAAGTCAGCCGTGGCGAAATGATACTCTTGGAGAATACCTCCGAGGTCATGTGGGGTGGCAAGAGACAAATAGTCGCCTGCTTTATCTGCCCATACGTGAGGCAAGTCACGTGTGGCAATTTCCCCATTCATGATGGCTTTTTCTAGTTCATAGCCAATTTGCAAATGCAGAGGCACCATGAGTTCGCTTGAATCATTTTTGACGATAGTGAAATCAACAGCGTTCATGCCAGCGTGAATTTCATCAATAGAGTAACGGTGAATGGCATCAGGTAAGTGCTCTTTGCACTGTAGAAAAAATGATTTGCTTTTGCTAATAAATGAGGAGAACAGCAGTCCGTATGCTTGTTGCATGCTGGCAGGTACTTCTGCTTGTAACAAGTGATTGCTCGTTTGCGCGAACAAGCTTTGTCCACATGAATAAAGCGTTTCTTTCATCATCTTCTTGAACTCTTTTGCAGATGGAGCAGAAATGCCTACGCGTACGTCCTCTGGTGATAATGGAACGAAGAAAGGATGAATTGATGAATCGATGCGCCCACTCTCAAAGTCAAAGTTTGTAAGTTCAAATAAAGATTTTGCAACATCCATTTGTTCTTCAATTTCGATCTCTTCGAATAGGAAGCCAGTTTTCGGTTGTTTGTTTGATTGTTTCACGTGGGAGAGTAGTGGTAAAACGACTTCTTGCAATTGTTGGAACCACGCATCTACTTGCTCAGAAGTGAGACCGTCTTCTCGGAGATCTAAAATGGCACCGTACCGATCATCTCCGAAGCCTGCGTAATCGGCATAATCCATTTGCAATGCTACCAGCCGGTCAAAAAACGGCCGGAAAACGGAAAAGTCGTTTGCTTTTCGTGCTTCTGTCCACATTTGCATCGCCTTGGCAGCGTGTTTTTCATATTTGGTATACCACTCGTAAGGAATCTTTTCTAAACGACGTGCTTGTTTTTGAATATAAGTAAAACTCGACAACATTCCAGTAGGTAAATCATTTGGATCTAATTGTTCAACGACTTGTTTTACAGACTCTGATGTGAGATGTCTGTACGTATCTTCGGCTAATGTACCCATTAAGTTTGCTCTCATTTGAGCACCTTTCGTAGATCCATACATATAGCTGTCCCAACGCAAAAGAGCTAGGCTATGTTCATTGGCAATGAGTCGTTGCAAAACAACTTCGAATTCTTGTTCTAAACTTCTCGTTACAGGTGGCATCGTTTCACTCCTCAAAGGTAAGTTCTCTCTCAGCATTTGCCAAACATTGGTGAACTATTCCTTTAAAGTATGTTTTTTGGATTGCTGGGGATAGTAAGAACACTAGCAAAGAGGAGGGACTATACCGACGTGATGACGAATGAACAAATGGATAAACAACCTACCTTAGAACATATTACCGTGCTCAGAGGGGCCATTATCCGATCTTTAATTGTGTACGCGATTGCATTTATTGGTCTATTTATATTGCTGCGTTTTTATATGGATGTTCTCATTGGAGATGCAAATCTAGTGATGTTAGGGCCACTTGATGCGATTAAACTTTACTTCACACTTGCAGGTGTGCTCGGTCTAGGGTTTTCTGCACCGTACTTGGCTTTAGAAGCTTGGAATTTCGTAAAACCTGCGCTAAGCAAAAAGAAGCAAGTATTCTTTTTAACTACATACCGGCGATTTTTGTTTGCTTTATCATTGGATTAGCATTTGGTTTTTTCGTCATCCATCCGCTTGCTTTTTCATTTTTAATCGAATTGGGTGAGCTTCACTTTGATATGATGATTACCGCATCCGAATATTTTTCTTTCGTAGTCATGACAACCATTCCAGCTGGATTTTTGTTTGAGCTTCCGTTAATCATTATGGCGCTCACATCGTTTGGACTCATCGATCCTTATTCCCTCGGGAAAATTCGTAAATACGCTTACTTTGTGCTGTTCTGTATTTCTGTCCTCATCACCCACCAGACTTTTTGACCGATATTCTCGTCGTCGTTCCGTTTATCATTCTTTACGAGATTGGAATTCTACTCGGAAAATATATTCATAAACGTAAACCGAATCGAGTTGCTGAGGGAACATAAAAAAACTGAAGGAACAAAAGTTCCTTCAGTCTAAGTCTAGGTCGGCGACACGTGTATAATAATTACAAATGGCGCGCAGTCCTTGGTCGAAGTTTTCAAGGTGAAAATGTTCATTGGGGGCATGGAAATTCTCAGATGGAAGCCCGAAGCCCATCAAGACAATCGGTACATCTAGAATCTCACTAAAGGTTTCGGCAATCGGCAAGGATCCACCCATGCGTGTGTATGCCGTTTTTTCATTGTAGACAGACTCCAGCGCATCACCTGCTGCTTGGATGGCCGGGTGATCATACGGTGTTAAAAACGGCTTGCCTTTATCAAATGGTGTCGTCTTTACTGTCACACCTGCTGGAGTATGTGCTTCAATATGCGCATACAACTTTTCCAAAATGTCATCTGGGTCTTGTCCAGGAACGAGACGGCAACTTATTTTGGCAGATGCTTCGGATGGCAGAACAGTTTTCACGCCTTCTCCTTGAAAACCACCATGCATGCCATTCATTTCAAGCGTGGGTCGTACCCATGTCCGCTCTAAGAAGCTGTACCCGTCTTCACCGTACAATTCAGGGACGTCGAGCTCTTTAGTAAGGCTAGTTCATCGAAGTTCAACGCATCATAGGCGCGACGTTCTTCATCAGTAAGTGCGATAACCCCATCATAAAAGCCATCCACAGTAATTTTCCCTTTTTCGTCATGCATGGATGCAAGCAGTTTCGTTAATGCGTGAAGAGGGTTTTGTACACCGCCGCCGTAAAGGCCGGAGTGAAGGTCCCCTTTTGCTCCCTTTAGGTCCACTCGCAACCCAGCAAGCCCACGCAAGCCATAGCATACCGTCGGTTTCCCTTTCTCAATCATCGTCGTGTCAGAGATAACGAGAACGTCAGACTGGAGCTTTTCTTTGTACGTATCCACGAACGCGTCCAAATTCGGACTGCCCACTTCTTCTTCCCCTTCAATCATTACTTTTACATTGATTGGCAATTCACCGTTGACATTCATCAATGTCTCCAACGCTTTAATGTGCATAAACGTTTGCCCTTTATCATCTGTAGCCCCGCGTGCATAAATTTTGTTATCACGGATACTCGCCTCAAAAGGGGGCGTTTCCCACAGTTCAAGGGGGTCGACAGGTTGAACATCATAATGCCCATAAATGAGTACCGTCGGTTTATCACTCGCATGGAGCCAATCCCCATAAACGACAGGATGACCGTTTGTTTCCATAATCTCAACGTGCTCCAGACCGATTGTTTTCAGTTGCTCGGCAGTCCATTCCGCGGCTTTTCTTGTATCCTCTTTATGCTCAGATAATGCACTCACACTCGGGATGGCAAGGTAGTTTTTCAATTCTTGCAAATGACGTTCACGATTGGCTTTTAATTGCTGTTCAATTTGTGACATAGGTGCCTCCTCAGTTTTTCTTACTCTTTACTATTTTGCCATCGGTTTTATAAGAGCGCAAACATTCCTAAAGACACTTGTATTTATAGGATTTTCAGTAGTATAATTCCGAAAGCTTCTAAAGGAATTGTAAAGCTCAGAAAGGAACGATGAAATGAACAGATTAGGCAAATGGGTGCCTGTGTTATGCCTAACCCTTCTCCTAGTTGGCTGTGATTTTGAAGAGAGCGGAGGTGCAGAACGAGATCCAGGTGGAGAAAGTGATTGGAACCATGCGGAAATTGTATTTTATGACGTAGGGCAAGGGGATAGTACACTTCTCCGTGACGGTGAAACTACAATTCTTATCGATACAGGTAGACACGATGACGATCGTATTCTTTCGTACTTAGAAGAGGATGAGGTTGGAACGATTGATCTTTTAGTTTTAACACACCCTCATGCAGACCATATCGGTAATGCCGATGTCATTTTGGATCAATATGACGTGTCAGAAGTGTGGATGAGTGGGGAAGAACATACATCTTTAACGTATGAAAGAATCGTTGACGCTATTCTTGAGAGTGATGCGGATTATGAAGAACCACGCGCAGGGGATGATACGAACATTGGACAATTCCAAATTGAAGTTGTAGGGCCTGATCAACTGACGGGAAATCTTAATGATGGTTCTATTGCGATGCGCGTGGAGGTTGAAGGAGTGAAGATGCTGTTTACAGGTGATGCGGAAGAGGACGCCGAAGAACAAATGCTCGAACAGCCAGAACGTCTACAAGCCGACATTTTTCATGCAGGGCATCACGGTTCATCGACGTCAAACACGGCTCCGTTCTTAGATGCAGTAGATCCTGAAGTTGCGATCTATTCTGCTGGTGCAGACAACGAATACGGTCATCCTCATGATGAAGTGGTCGAACGTATACACGAAAAAGGCATTGATTTGTTTGGAACCGCTGAACATGGCGAAGTGTATGTCATCATTGAAGATGGAGAATGGGAATTATATACCGAACGCTAAAATTCAATAGCCGGTGATCGCAGGTTTGGGCATAAGTTTTTATGAATGTGAGATTTACGCTCTAGCGTTGGCCGAGCGCAAGTCATCATGTTTAACCTTAGAGGTCACGAATAGAAATATTTGGGATTTTTAGGAGATCTAGATCGTGGGAAAACGTCGGTTTTTACCAAATACTGGTCGATCTATATAAGTTGAACTAAAGAATTTCTTCAAAAGCCAATGGTAAACCAACCGTTAACGTCAAAAGTTCAACGTCATTGAAGATCAATGTTAATCGTTCACAGTAGACGTAGCAATGAATCGTTTCTATGACCACCGTTCAGTGTCACAATTAAGTTCCTCTAGCACAACAATGTCGCCTCTTCAGTACCGTTGATTGGAACGAAATGCGGTGAAAAAGGAACGAGACGAGGCCTCGCAGGTCGTCAGAGATTCATTGAAAAATGTATAACAACGTTTCGTTTGCTATAAATAGAAAATCCCACGTAGACCCTGTCTATGATGGGATTTTCTTCAAGGAGGAACCATTTTTAGCCGGAATTCCCACATAGAAAGGCGATAACCCCACATAGACGGTTCTATGATGGGATAATGTACTATCGCAACGCTCCATATAGTTGAAATCCCCACATAGGTCATAGGTCGGACCTGCTTGTTCGCGTTAACGAGTAACTTAGAGAGTGAGACGTTATTTTTCAGTGACCTTGCCGTAAGACAGAGTCTAGGCTGGTCATAGTCCGGTACAATACCGAACTTTAACCAGCCAATCAGCCTCATAATATAAATTTTAACTTTTGGGGGTCACTACCCAATCAGGAAAATCTAAAGTTCACACTATCTAGATCATTTTTCACGACTTTCTGCACCAGCGATAGCTCCTTAGTTTTGGGGATTTCTAGGTGAATGACGATCTAGATCGCTTTGAAACTCCACAGCTTAAGAGACGCTAGTCCATCTCTGAACATTCGTTTCTACACCGAACGTCAACTTTGCTTTATCCTAGCAAGCATCAACACCTTCGGAGCCGAAGATAAACCGAACGGTCTATGGCATGACTTGTGCTGACGGCTTGTTGGCTTTTGAGACTAAAAGAAGTGGTGGAGTTTCTTAGACGAGTGTTTGGAGCGGAGGCTTCATGTAGTTACAACCTCAAGAACCTGTGAATTTCTTTCCTTCAACGGATCTTTATCGCTCCTAGTTCGAATACATTGTCTGTATATTTAAACTAGGAAAAAAATAACATCTTGTCTATCACGAGATAAAAAGCTACAATGATCTTGATCATATTATTGCAAGGATCGATAAGGGGGATAAAAAGTGAGAAAATTCAAAAGGGGAATTGTTAGTGGTGTTGCTGTTTTAACGTTTGCAGGCTTGATGGCAGCATGTTCAAGCGATCCTGTTGATGAAGACACGGTGGAAGAAGGCCCAGATACTGAGGAAACAGAAGATGATCCTGATGATGAAGCAGATGACGATGACAATGGGGATGACACTGCTGAAACGGGAGAGGCACAACAAGGTGGGAATTTGCAAATAGCTGTATTCCGTGATGCTGTATCTCTTGATCCGCATGGTTCGAATGACACGGCTTCTACACATATCCGAACGAATATTTATGAAAAGCTCGTCAATCATGATGAGAATATGGAAATTCAACCTGAATTGGCTGAAGACTTTGAACAATTGGATGAATACACATGGGAGTTTACTTTACGTGAAGATGTAACGTTTACAGATGGCACACCGTTTAATGCGGAGTCTGTTCAAGCGACATTAGAGCGTGTACTCGATGAAGAGACGGCTTCACCGAAGAATTTTATGTATGAAATGATTGATGAGATTGAAATTGTTGATGACTATACGGTTCAAATTATAACTGAATTCCCGTTTGCGCCATTAGCAGCAAACCTTGCCCATGACGGCGGGGGAATGATCAGTGCACAAGCGATTGAGGAAGAAGCGAATGGTGAGCGAAACCTCGACCTTGAGCCTGTCGGTACGGGACCATTTATGTTAGAAAATTGGGATCAAGGAAACGAAGTCGTACTCACTAGAAATGAAGATTATTGGGGTGAGCCAACCTACCTTGATACTGCAACGTACAGCGTTGTGCCAGAACAATCAACACGGATTGGCCAGTTAGAGACTGGAGAAGCACACGTTATTGATGACATTGAGCCGATTAATATGTCACAAATTGAAAGTCTTGAGAACGCTGATGTGTCAACTGTTGAGAGTTTACGTCTTGATTATATCGGGATGAACAATGAAGTGGAGCCGTTTGATGATCCTGATGTTCGCCGAGCGATTGCGATGGCAGTGGATAAATCAACGATCGTTCAAGGCATCTATGAAGGATATGGTTCAGAAGCGATTGGTCCTTTGAACCCTCTCGTATTTGGATATAGTGAAGGGTTGACGCCTTTGGAGTATGACCCAGAAGAGGCACAAGAATTGTTAGATGCAGCCGGTTATGAAGATGGATTCGACGCTTCGCTACTCGTGGATGAATCGAACCCATTAAGCATCCAAATGGCAGAGATTGTTCAAGATCAGTTGAGCGAATTTAATATTAACATCTCTCTTGATCAACAAGAGTGGAGTTCATTACTCGATAATTCAGCAAATGGTCAGCACGACATGGTCGTTCTCGGTTGGACGACAGTAACAGGGGACGCGGATTACGGAATGTACTCGTTGTACCATACCGATGAGCACGGGGCTTCAGGGAACCGTACATTCTATAGCAATTCAGAAGTAGATGATTTGTTAGACGAAGCTAGATACGAAGAAGATGACGATCGAAGAGTAGAGCTGTATGCAGAAGCGCAACAAATGATTATTGACGATGCACCAAAGATCTTTACGGTTCATGATGAGTTTAGAGTTGGTATTTCCAATGATGTTGAAGGATTTATTCAACTTCCAAATGGTGTATATGACATTAGTGGTGCGTATTTAACAGATGGAGATGACGCAAGTTATTAACCATAGTTGAAAAGTGCGCTCCCCCATAGAGATCGGGGGAGCGCACTTTTTCTTTGGAAAAAAACAGTAAATTTTTCAAAAAAGTAGTTTGTTATTTATTTTGATCTGTTAAAATAAGTGGATCAGTGTCGGTAATGACGATGGTATGCTCAAACTGTGCAGACCGTTTTCCATCTAGCGTCCGGACTGTCCAGCCATCTTCGTCCATGTACATATCAAAAGTTCCTTCGTTGATCATAGCTCGATGGTAATCACCATCCCTTCTTGGAGAAGAGGACCGGTTCCGGGTTCGCCAAAATGCTGGAAAACAGGAGGCTCGTGAATGTTTCTACCTATGCCATGCGCGAGCAGATCTCTGGCTACGCTAAACCCATGAACTTCTGCATGTGTTTGAATCGCATAGCCGATGTCACCTGTACGATTGCCGCTCGGGCCTTGTTAATACCTTTATAAAGGCACTGTTTTGTAACGTCCAACAGCCTCTTGGCACATTCATCGACCTGTCCTATCGCATACGTCCAAGCAGAGTCCCCCTTCCATCCATCCACATCAAAAACGGTATCTATCGTGACAATATCTCCGTCTTGAAGCGGGGTTGGATTTGGAAAGCCATGTGCAATGACATCATTAACAGCCGCACAAGTTGCAAACGGGTATCCTTTGTAACCAATTTGTGCACACGTCACGCCGTTTCGTTTCGCAAAATCACGAACAAATTTTTCAATGTCAGCAGTAGATGTACTGGTACCATCATCGACCGCAATGACTGATGCATGAGGGCTACATATGCACTTGGAATTTTAAGCTTCTCAATTTCATCGTTATGTCGTTGCATACACGTGTACTCCCTCCTAGTGTGAACTGAGAGTTAGTGTATGAATACACATAGAAAATGGTGGTACCGGTTTTTACACATTCATAGTTAGGACAAATGTTGGCAATCTTAGAAGCAACAGCTCATTACAGAGAGGCAAGTGGAGAAATGAAAAGAATCGACAATGTGTTTTTGATTTCTGGAATTATTATTCTTTTGCTCGTAATTGTCGGGTCTGTCGTTCCGAATTGGTTGGAAAATGCAACGGCATTGGCACAAGACTTTATTAGCAATACGTTTGGTTGGTATTACTTAATTCTAGTCACAACATTCCTCATCGTGACGCTGTACTTTATGTTCGGACCGATGGGAAAGATGAAGCTAGGAAAGCCGGATGAAAAGCCAGAGTTTAGTCGCCTTTCTTGGTTGTCGATGTTGTTCAGTGCTGGTATGGGTGTCGGGCTTGTGTTTTTTGGGGCCGCAGAACCTGTTAGCCACTATGCAATTCAATCACCCACAGGCGAATTAGGAACAGATGAAGCGGTGAGCAATGCCATTTTGTTTACAGTATTTCACTGGGGATTGCACGGCTGGGGAGTGTATTGTATTCTTGCACTCGCCCTCGCTTATTTTAACTTTAGGCATGATCGACCAGGCTTGATCAGTTCGACGTTACATCCTATTTTAGGAGACAGAGTTAATGGGCCGATTGGAAAAGCGACGGACATTATTGCAGTGTTGGCGACCGTAACAGGTGTTGCCACAACCATTGGCCTTGGTGCTATGCAAGTAAATGGTGGTATGGCTTTTGTATTTGGTTGGGAGATGAACTTTTGGACACAAGTTGGAATTGTTGCTTTAGTAACTGTGCTGTTCTTGGCGTCAGCTTGGTCAGGATTGGACAAGGGAATTCGTGTTTTAAGCAACTTAAACATGTCGATTATAGCCATTATATTCCTGCTATTACTGGCAGCAGGACCGACAATGTATGTGTTAAATCTTTTCACAAATACAATAGGAGAGTATTTACAAAACTTGCCAAGATTAAGTTTTAGAATTTCACCATTTGACGAAGAAAACCGACAGTGGGTGAACGATTGGACGTTGTTCTACTGGGCATGGTGGATTTCTTGGGCGCCGTTTGTCGGTATATTTATTGCTAGGGTTTCACGAGGAAGAACGATCCGAGAATTCGTTACAGCAGTATTGCTTGTGCCGACGGTCATCGTATTTATTTGGTTCTCCGTATTTGGGGGAGCAGCCATTGCTTTAGAGCACGATGGGGTAGCAGTTATTTCTGACTTCATCACCGAACAGATGTTGTTTGCCACCTTCAGTAACTATGGCTTTGGTACATTAATGTCATTTTTAACATTGTTTGCGTTGTTTGTATTCCTCGTTACCTCGGCTGACTCCGCCACGTTCGTTCTGGGGATGTTAACGAGTAACGGCTCAAATACACCACCAAATCGCTTGAAAATTATTTGGGGCGTACTTCTTTCCGCAACCGCACTTGTCCTGTTGTACTCAGGTGGTTTGCAAGCCTTACAGAATACACTCATTATCGCGGCTTTGCCGTTTTCAATCATCATGTTGCTCATGCTTATTGGTTGATCATCGTATTAACAAAAGAGGGGAAACAGTTGTCAAGAGAAGGGAAACAAGCGAAAAAGCCGAAGGCATAAAAGAAAGCCACAACGTTCTTCTCAACGAACGCTGTGGCTTTTTTCTTATGTTAAGAAACGACCCTCAGCCAACGACAGCAATAATAACGAGAATGATGAAGAAAATTCGAGCCCGATCTTTGGATTCTCGATAGAAGATCATGCCTATAAGGCACTACCAACCGTCCCTATTCCTGTCCATACGGCATAAGCGATACCGAGTGGAATGGTATTCATCGCCAGTCCGAGCAGAGTAAAGCTAATGATAAAGCCGACGATCAGAACAGCGTACCCCTTTTTCTTTTGGCCAGCGGCGATCATTTGAATGCCTGTCACACCAACCACTTCGAACAACCCGGCAATAATTAATACGATCCAGCTCATTCAACGCCCTCCTTTTGCTCTTTGCTGTCTCCGGTCACAACTTTTAGGCCGATGACACCGATGAGTAAAAGTAGTAAAAACAGAAGCGTGCCCACGTTCATTTCGGCTCCGAAAAAGAATAATCAACCATAACTGTACCCGCTGTTCCTAAGGCGACAAAAACGGCATAAACCGTACTTGTAGGAAGTTGTGTTGCCGCTCGTATGAGTAACATGAAACTAACAATAATGGCGACGACGGTAAAGGACCATTGTGTGAACGTGTCAGCATATTTCAAGCCTGTCGCCCAACCGACTTCAAATACAGATGCTATAATAACGAGTAACCACTGAATGTTCATAAGAAACGTCCTTTCGAAGTATTAACGAACGGTCGTTAGTGTATCATGGGGACATAGAAGAAGCAATACAAATGGAGAAGGTGATACAAGTGACAACGAAAGAGCGAATTATTCAAGCGGCACTGACTCATTTTGCAGAACATGGATATGAAGGAACAACATTAGCCATGATTGCATCAGATGTTGGCATTCAGAAACCTTCCCTTTATAACCACTTTAAAAATAAGGAAGAATTGTATTTGTACATTGCAGACAAAGTGATGTCAGAGCTAATTGAAAACATGAAAAGTTGTATAAAAAAATTTGAAAATCGACCGATTGATGAAAGGTTAAAGCAATTGCTAATTTCGAGTTCTGATTTTATTATTCGTAAGCAGAAGGGAATGATGTATAAACGATTTATGATTTTCCCGCCTGCGCCGTTGAAGGAATCAGTGAGAAATATTGCTGTTGCTGGAGATGGTGAGATTAATGCGTTACTTGAGCAGCTGTATGAACAAGGAGTCGATGAAGGGTTCGTGAAAATTAGTCAATCGACGTTCCTATCAAGTTATTATGTATTACTAGACGGCCTATTTACAGAAGGATTTATTTATGAGGAAGAAGATTTTAGAAATCGTTTTGAAGATGCCTGGCATGTATTTTGGAAGGGAATTTCAAGTTAGGCACACGTACGGTTTTTGATACATACGATGTCACAAATCCCTAGTGTTGGGAAGGAGTGGCACGATGATCAGAATTAGTTTGTGCATGATTGTTAAAGATGAAGAAGAGGTACTAGGTGGATGTTTAGCGTCTGTGAAAGATTGCGTAGATGAGATTGTTATCGTCGATACCGGCTCCAGTGATCGCACGAAAGAAATCGCTGCTCAATACACCGAAAACGTGTTTGATTTTGAGTGGGTAAATCATTTCGCCAAAGCAAGAAACTTCGCTTTCTCAAAAGCAACAGAGCCATTCATCATGTGGCTGGATGCAGATGACATCTTGTCTGAAGAGGACCAACTGAAATTGAAAAGACTGAAGGAAGACCTTGATGAGACGACCGATGCGGTTTCGATGAAGTATCATCTTACCTTTGATGCGAATGGCGAACCGATGTTTACTTATCGAAGACACCGCATCGTGAAAGCTGCCTGTGGATTTAAATGGCAAGGAGCCGTACACGAATTTTTGCAAGTGGGTGGAAATATTGTCACTTCAGATGTTGCGATCACACACCGTAAAGAAGAGAAAACTGTACAGACCAATGCAGACCGCAACATTAATATTTATGAGCAAATGATCATCGATGATGAACCTTCACCCCCCGAGATCTTTTTTATTATGCCAATGAGCTAAAAGAAAGAGGCAGACACGAAGAAGCGATCAATAAATATGAAGAATTTATGCAAACGAAACAAGGCTGGGTGGAAGATGAGATCCGAGCCTGTCAAGCAATGACACATTGTTATTTAGCCGTGGATGAGCCAGACCAGGCTGTTGATCAAGCGCTAAGGACATTGAAGTTAAAAGAACCCCGCCCTGAAAGTTGTTGTATGATCGGCAATCACTTTCAACAAAAGTTAGACTTTGAGAACGCCCTTTTTTGGTATCAAATGGCGGTCCATCAACGGGAAGGAGATTCTCTTAATTTCGTGAACCACGCGTATTCAACATGGTATCCGTATTTACAACAGTGTGTTTGTTATTTCAGGTTGGGAGACATTCCGAGTTCGAAAGAAGCAAACGAAAGAGCTGCTGAAACGATGCCAGAACATGAAAGTGTCATCCAAAATCGCAAATTGTTTGCGGATTTGGAAAAGCAAAACAAGGCAGAAGCTGAATCTCAAGACAAGTAGGCTTATGCAGGTTCCAACCTCCACTGTTTGCATAAGATGTATGGAAATCCAAATAAATATCGCTCACTTTGGAGGTGAAGAAGCATGAATTTTAATCTATTTAACCCGAACAGAGGAAACCGTAGAAGCGGTTCAGCGGGTATAGAAATAAATAACAACTTAATTAATGGTCCAGGATTCGTAGGTAATGGCGGAGGGTTCCCGACAGTGCCGACAGTGCCGACAGTGCCGACAGTGCCAACAGTGCCAACAGTGCCAACAACCCCAACGATTCCAACAACGCCTACCATCCCAACAACGCCAACAATCCCTACTATTCCAACGACCCCAACAACGCCAACAATCCCAACGGGCGTTGTAGGACCTACTGACACGTATGCTTTTGCTGCTAACTTGACGGCGCAGACGTTGACACTGATTGCTGCTGGAACGAACGTACCGTTACCAGATGGCCAGAACTTAAGCAACATTACTGTGGATGCAGCTAACGAAGTCTTTTCAGTGAATGATTCTGGACAGTATCTCATTAGTTACGATGTCAACCTTACAGCGGCAGTTCTCGTTAGCGCTCGCTTAACACAAAACGGCGCAGTCATTCCTGCATCTGAAGTATCCCCATTAGCTGCTGTTTCAAACTTGTCTGCGAGTGTGGTTGTACCATTAACGGCTGGAGACACAGTGTCCTTGCAACTAGCAGGACTCATTCCAACGGTTCTACAAACAGGGCAAGGAGCTAGTGTAACGATTGTACGTATGAGTGCGACAGAAGGCTAAATTTAAACTGTTGAGAACGCTTTGTTCTCAACAGTTTTTTTCATGGAAAAACCCGTAATGAAAGTCATTACGGATTAAGGCGGCAACTATAAATCGAGTCTTTTTAGCGCTTGCTTTATGTCATTCCAAATGTCTACATAATGCTCAAGACCGACAGAGAGACGGATGAGGTTATCGGTAATGCCCATCTCCTGGCGTACTCCTGCAGGGATGCTGGCGTGCGTCATGGAGGCAGGGTGTTCAATAAGCGTCTCTGCGTCTCCTAAACTAACCGCTAGAGGGATCATTTTAAGGTGATTCAAAAAAGTGAACGCTTCATCTTTCCCCCCATTCAAGTAAAAGCTAATCATTGCGCCACTTTTGTGCATCTGTTTTTTTGCAAGGTCGTAATCCGTGAATTGAGGGTTTCCAGGATATAAGACTCGGTCTACAGACGGATGCGTTTGCAGGCGATCGGCAATTTTCTTAGCATTTGAACAATGACGGTCCATGCGAACGGCGAGTGTCTTCATCCCGCGAAGCAATAACCACGCATCAAATGGACCGAGTACTGCGCCGAGATTTTTTTGCGCATATGAGTGAATGTCTTTCATAACAGGAATATTTCCTGCGACAACGCCAGCAATCACATCTCCATGTCCGCTAATATACTTCGTTGCGCTGTGTACAACCAAGTGGGCGCCAAGTTTCAAAGGGCGTTGTAAATAGGGAGTAGCAAACGTATTGTCCACAGCGAGTAGTAATCATGCTTCTTTGCGATCTCAGCAACGGCTCGTATGTCAGTCATTTTCATCGTAGGGTTAATTGGTGTCTCAACAAAAAGCATCTTCGAATTTGGGGTAATCGTTTCGACCAACGCTTTTTGGTCGTTCATATCCACATAACTTGAGGCAATGTTATAGCGACTTGAAAATTCTTCGAGCAATCGATATGTGGCACCATAAATCCCATCCGAAACAATTACATGCTCCCCGCTCTTCAAGTGTGAAAGTAGAACGGCGGCAATCGCTCCCATACCCGAGCCAAATGCAAGCGCTTGATCGGCTCCCTCTGCGGTAGCCATGCGATCCTCGAATACTTTTACTGTAGGGTTTCCCATGCGGGAATATACAAAACCAGGATCGTTCCCAGCAAAACGATCTTCACCAATTTCTGCTCGCTCAAAAGAAAACGTGCTCGTTTGATATATGGGAGGAGTTAAACTACCATACTGATCTTTCGTCGTGTGATGTGAGCCATGTATATATTCCGTTTCTTTTCGCTTACTCATAAAACAGCACACCTTCCATAAATTTCTATTCGGATGTATAAATTCAGAAATGTTCACCAAAACTAAAGGTAACCAAATAAAAGGGAGGCTTATCAATGAATAAATCCGAACTCATCAGTGTTGTTGCTGATAAAAGTGATTTGACGAAAAAGCAAGCAGAAGTTGCGGTCAACGCAACCTTTGAAGCAATCACTGAGCATCTGCAATCAGGGGACCGTGTGCAACTTATCGGTTTCGGTCAGTTTGAAACGAGAAAACGTGAGGCGAGAACCGTGCGCAACCCAAGAACTGGCGAAGAGATTCAAGTATCTGCAAGTTTATCACCCGCGTTTAAGCCTGGCAAACGACTTAAGCAAGCCGTTAATGTTTAGAGTTTGCGTCTAAAAACAGTTTACGCTGAATAGGTATAATCTGTTCAGGGTGACCTCTGCTTTTTCTGTGTTTACTGTTCGACGTAGAAGGGTATAGTAGGTAGAACGTGAGTACACCCTAACACCAAGAACATATTGAAAGGGTAGAAGAGTATGGCTGTTGAATATTACTCTCGGAATCAGAATTATAGTAAGGAATTCCTTGTGCAGAAACTATTGTCTTTAGATATTTATAAAGTCGGAGATAAACAATTATACGAACTAACCGCTCGGGAACTGAATGATGAATTCTCTAGACAAATGAATATAGGATAACTTTACGAAAAACCCGCCTGTTTTTAAAACAGGCGGGTTTTTCATGAGTACTGATTTTGACGAGATCAGTTGAACTAAAGCATTTCACGCGATTAGAGGCGACTTCGTTAACGCCAAAGCGTGCGAAACAAATGAATAATTGATTGAGGGAATGAAGAAGGCTTTGGCAGTTGACGGTTCATTTTTGCAAAGCGCTACATCTGCTTCCATAAACGCCTGGTTGAAAGTAAATGACTAACGATTGGAAGCAAAATGAAATCAAAGTGGCATCGATGGGTGATTATTTTTCCAATCCAAGCTCTTTGGGAACAAACAACCTTTTTAGCTACCTCCAACATCGATGGAAAACTTCGACCGGTTCTAAGGCCTTGGAAAGATGAGGGAAGTCAAATATCATACGTAGAATTTACACTAAATCAGGTCTATTCGTATCCTTGTTATGAATTTCTATGTTGTGTAATTTGACACTGCCAGAACCTATGAAAGTGATGGCAGAGAGTGAGCCGTGTCAACTTTACACAAACATCAAAGCTCGTTACATAAAGCTCCCGTATTTGCTCGTAGCCATATCTCATTTACACACTTTTTTTCCAAATGAGAAAGAGTTTATTTGCTCGAATCTTACGATGCGTTGTGCGAAAAATCAGCAGGAAAAGTCTTTAACACTGCAAAAGCAAATATCGATGATAAAACAGCGACAGAATATGGACAATTGTGCAGTGCATAGGTTGATTGAGGATGGGTGACTGCCTTCTTTTCACACGATGTGGGCATTTGTCATATGAATAAGGAGGTGGTGATGTAGATGGTAACGAGCATAGTGATTCTCACATACAACCAATTAGAGCTAACGAAGCAGTGTGTTGAGAGTATTTATAAGCATACCGATCGGTCGTTATTTGAACTAATTTTCGTTGATAATGGCTCAACCGATGGTACGGTCGAGTACTTATCAGCAATGGAAGACGTGAAGTGTCAGTTTAACGAGACAAATCAAGGATTTGCAAAAGGGTGCAACCAAGGTCTTTCGCTCTCTGAAGGCGACGATGTATTATTTTTAAATAATGATACAGTGATGACACCCAGGTGGCTAGAACCTTTACAAAAAGAACTTCATGCAGATGAAAACGTAGGGATGGTTGGCCCGGTAAGTAATTATGTGAGCGGTGCTCAACTGGTAGGTGTTGATTATACCGACCTTGCTCATCTGGATGACTTCGCTGTACGTCATCAAAAACAATATGCAGGACAGACGAAACGGACACTGAGGCTCGTTGGTTTTTGTTTGCTTGCAAAACGTTCATTAATGGAATCACTTGGAGGATTTGATGAGCGATACAGCATCGGGTCTTTTGAAGATGATGACTTGTCGGCACAAGTCGTTCATCGAGGATACCAATTAAAAATTGTAAAAGAATCCTTCGTTCATCATCATGGGCACGCAACGTTTACCGGTAATGATGACCTGGATATCTATCATTTGTACATGACAAACCGCGTGAAATTTATTGAGAAGTGGCGCACGGATATATCGGCATACATGTTCCCGCGTAATGAACTTGTTAATCTTGTGCCTTAACGGCAACGAAAGTGCTCGATATCGGGTGTGGTGCTGGTGCGTCCGGTTTAGAGATTGTCGGGCGCAACTCGCGGCAGATGTTTACGGAATTGAAAAAGAAAAGTCTCTGTGTGACTTCTCAAAACATCATTACGCACACGTTCAGATAGTTGAAAAGTATGAGCATACCGACTTTTCCCAACTACCGAATGACTTTGACGCGATCGTCATTCAAGATGTGCTTAATCATACGGTGAATCCGTGGCAATTTATAATGAATATTGCCGAATATCTCAAACCTGGCGGCATGATGGTCATGAGTGTGCCCAACTTTATGCACAGTTCGGTCGTGATCCCGATGCTGGAAGGGAAATGGCAAGTGAATGATGGGGGAGTGACGAAGTGGAGTCATTTGCGTCATTTCACACCGTTTACTGTGGATGATCTCTTTCCGAGCGAACATTTCAACATGCGCGTAAAGACGTACACACAGCTACAACAAGATGAAAAGCAACAAGCGTTTTTGCAAGACATACAAGAGGCTGGAAAAAAACACGGAATTTCAGTCGATCACCTTGCCCAACTTTCATCGATGTACCAAATCATTTTGCAAGTGGAGTGGCTTGGGGGTGAAAAAAAATGAAGGGCATTATTCTTGCCGGTGGGGATGGAACCCGTCTTTATCCATTAACAAAAGCGGTTTCCAAACAGCTCTTGCCTGTATACGATAAGCCGATGATCTACTATCCTCTGTCGGTGTTGATGTTAGCGGGTATTCGTGAAGTGCTCATTATTAGTACGCCTATGGATACACCACGGTTTGAACAAATGTTAGGCGACGGGTCGTTTGTGGGCCTCGATATTACGTATGCTGAGCAAGCGGAACCTAAAGGAATTGCGGAAGCGTTGATCATTGGCGAATCATTTATCGGTGGAGAACCGGTCGCATTGATCCTCGGTGATAATCTGTTTTATGGAAGTCAATTTTCGAAACGATTGGAAGAGGCGGCTTCTTTAGAGGAAGGGGCGATCGTGTTTGGCTATTCGGTACGAAACCCGGAGCGTTTTGGGGTCGTGGAAATGGATGAGGATGGAAAAGCATTGTCGCTTGAAGAAAAACCAAAAGAGCCGAAATCTTCAATTGCTGTAACGGGGCTTTATTTCTATGATCATCGTGCCGTTCAGTTTGCTAAGAAAGTAAGGCCATCCGCGCGGGGTGAGTTGGAGATCACATCTGTAAATGAGCAGTATATGCACGAAGGCCGTTTGCGTGTTGAGCAGCTAGGCCGAGGGTTTGCATGGCTTGACACGGGCACACATCAGTCTCTTCTAAACGCGTCGGCATTCATTGAGACGATTGAGGAGCGGCAGAGCTTAAAAGTCGCATGTATTGAAGAAATTGCTTATCGAAAAGGGTATATCACGGCAGACCAACTCGTTGAGCTTGCTAAGCCACTCAAGAAAAATGCGTACGGTCAGTATTTGCTTGCGGTTGCTAACGAACGTTAGGAGGAGCCTATGAAAGTTCTTGTTACCGGCGGGGCTGGTTTTATCGGCAGCATTTTATATTAGCGTTACTAAAAGAAAGGTCAAATGTGACGATCATCAATGTGGACCAACTCACATATGCGGCAAATCTTGAGCATTTACAGACGGTTGAAAACGATGATCGCTATCAATTTGTACGTGCGGATGTAACCGATCAAAGAAAGATGATCCAGCTAGTCACTGAACAACATGTCGACGCGATTGTACATTTTGCTGCTGAGTCACATGTCGATCGCAGCATCGCTCATACGTCACCGTTTATACGTACAAATGTTCAAGGGACTGATGCGCTGTTGCAAGCGGCGCTATGCGGTGAAGTGAAACGGTTTATTCAAGTGTCTACCGACGAAGTATATGGAACATTAACGAAAGAGGATGAAACGTTGTTCACAGAGCGCTCTCCGTTGCAACCGAACAATCCTTACGCGGCGAGTAAGGCAAGTGCTGATCTGTTAGCGAGGGCTTATCATCAAACGCATGGTTTGCCCGTATGTATTACGCGTTGTTCGAACAACTATGGTCCCCATCAACACGAGGAAAAACTCATTCCAACCCTCATCAAAAAAGCGATGAACAACGAGCCTCTTCCTCTTTACGGAGATGGACAGAATATACGCGACTGGTTATACGTTGAAGATCATGTACAAGCGATTTTAAAAGTCTTGGAATATGGGAAATCCGGTGAAGTGTATAACATTGGAGGCTACAATGAGCTTACGAATCAAACGATTGCAGAAAAAATCGTCGCAGCCTTTCAACTTCCTATTAGCCAGATTCATTATGTTGAAGACCGCAAAGGTCATGACCGTCGGTACGCCATACAAGCAGATAAAATTGAGAGAGAGCTAGGATGGAAGGCAACGACAGACTTTGATCGCGCATTTCAGCACACCATTGACTGGTATGTGGGGGTGAACAGATGACGAATAGGCGGATACTAATTACAGGAGCTAAGGGGCAACTGGGTAGCCAAGTGGCCGAGTTTCTACAGCAATATGAAAATGATCAGGTAGTGGCATTAGGGCGTCAACAACTGGATATACGCGTGTTGGAGTCGGTAGAAAAAGTGATAAATGAACACGAGCCCGATGTTGTTATTCACTGCGGGGCATACACCGATGTGGACGGGGCAGAGAAAGATCCCGACCAAGCATTTGCGGTTAATGCCTACGGAACACGGAATGTTGCCATTGCTGCTCGTCGAGTCGGCGCAAAGCTTGTGTATGTAAGTACCGACTTTGTATTTGATGGAGAGTCTTCAACTCCGTATATGGAGTTCGATCCAACTGACCCTCAAACGATCTACGGTCAATCCAAACGTGCAGGTGAAGTTTTCGTCCAACAGTTGCACAATGAATTCTTTATTGTTCGCACGTCTTGGCTGTATGGAGACCGAGGTCATCATTTTGTGCAAAAAATTCTCGATCGTGCTCACGCACAACCCTACTTGGAAGTCGTTGATGATGAAACAGGTTGCCCGACGTATACGTACGATTTGGCTGTCTTTATTGATCAACTAATCGGCACACGTGCGTATGGATTATATCATTTCTCCAACGCGGGTTCGTGTTCACGGTTTGAATGGGCAGAGAAGATTGTTCAGCTTTCAAGGTTAGAAACTGCGGTACGAAGAATTCAGCGCACACAGCTAAAAGTACGTACCCCACGGCCGATGTATTCTGTATTAAGTCATCAGTCGCTTGAGGCGAACGGTTTTCCAAAACCTAGACGATGGGAAGAAGCGCTATACCATTATTTACATCGTCAACTATAGAAGAAGGTTGTGTTTGTTTCTATAAAGCCGTATGATTAGGAGCAGATCATAAGTGGTACACAGGAGGCAGCGGTATGGACGGTAAGATGAGAAGTCAGGTGAAACCAGGGGCGGAAGTAGACATTGTGCTAAAGGCCGACCAGCGAACGGGGACGCTAACGAGGGGGACTGTTCAAAGTCTTCTAACGAAATCAAGCAGTCACCCTCACGGGATTAAAGTACGGCTAACAGATGGTCAAGTTGGAAGAGTCAAAAAGGTTCATGAGTAGAGTGATAGAAACTCCAATCGATTTCCGAAGGGATCCGTAGTAAAAAAACGCTTTGCATATGGCAAAGGAGTGGCTTCCTTTATCGGATACCCGGCTTTGGTAAGAACGGCTTGAAGCGCACCCAAATCCTTCACTTGGAAAGCGGGATGGGCTTTTTTGTTTGGAGAAAAGGGCTCCTCAATACCAATATGAAGGTCAATTGAACCTATGGTGAACCAACACCCACCGTTGTCACGTAGTTCCTTTGGTTTTTCAATTTCTTGAAGTTGAAGTAGGTCTCCCCAAAACTTACGACATTCGTCTTCGCGACCGATGGGTGCAGTGATTTGTATATGATCAAGCGTTAGAATCATGAGCGAATTCCTCCTGTTTTATTCCTTCCCAGACGGTCCAGCGATCTCGGTCAATGACGTCTGAAGTTTGAATATGTTTTTTCATGTGAGCAATGAGTGCATGAAGATTTTCGTCGCTTAACTTATGAAGAATTGACCTTCCTTGACGACGATGAAAGGAAGTGACCCAATTCTCTTGTTCGTACACCGCCCGAGTTTCCCAAAGTGTGTGAATGGACAGACTCGTAAAACCGCTCGCTGCCAACGCTTGGTACATTTGTTCTGAAGTAGGACGCCGTTTCTCTTCAATGTGTTTAAGCTGCGGGAAACATTCAAACAAATAGCCGCGCAAGTGGTGATTTGACCCAGGTAGCAAACAATCTTCGAGTGTTCGGTTCTGAATGATTAAGCGCCCGCCTTTTTTTAACACACGCCCGGCTTCTGAGAACCAGGTTCAAGGGGGTCAATATGGTGTGTGAGCGCGCGCATAATCACCACATCTGCAAAGTTGTCTTCTAAAGGAAGTTGAGTGGCAGAGCCGTACAAAAACTTTACTTCAGGAATGTCTTGTCTCGCCGTTTTTAGCAATGCTTTTGACGAGTCAACACCGATAACGTGAGCTCCGTGGTTACTCATCTCCCGCGCATATAACCCCCCGCCAGATCCAACGTCAACGATGGTTTTACTTTTTACATCTAGAGTTCGAAAAACATTTGTTAGCCAGTCTGGGTCAACGCTGCGTTCACTGTACATTTTTTGGTACTGTGTATCGTGAAAAGAAAAATCCTCCATAATTTCACCGCCTTTAATGCAAGTATAGCGAAAAAGATATATAATAAGAACAACAGTTATTGAATTAACATGTATAAGAAAAAGTAATAGCATAGAGGTGGGCATATGAAAGATTTTACACTCATCGTAGCGTTAGATACATATCGTTCCATGCAAAAAGCGGCATCGCATTTGTTTATTTCACAGCCTGCCATTAGCCAGCGTCTTAAAACAATTGAGCACAATTGGGGGAGAGACTTATTCGTCCGAACGAGTGCGGGGTTAACTCCTACTCCTGCAGGTGAAGTGCTCATTGAATATGCAAAAGCACAACTCCAAGCAGAGCAAACAATGAAAGATCAATTAGCAAAAATGGACAATCACGTTGCCGGATCATTAAAAATTGGTGTTTCTTCTGTAATCGCACAATATGTACTTCCAAACATATTAGCAAAATATATGGAAGAATACCCTGAAGTACGCATCGAATTGCAAACAGGATTAAGTGCTGACCTCCTCCGCGAAACTCCAAATCGTCATCTTACGATTGTTCGCGGGGATGAACCTATGGTCGGTATGCACGTGGAGTCGTGGTTTAGCGAACCGCTCGCTCTCGTTTATAAAAATCACGACGCAACAGCCTACGACATTTTAACCGACCTTCCATTTTTATCTTTCCAAACTGAGCCAAGTTACCACGTGAACGTGAGAGATGCCATAGTAAAACAATACGGGGTCTGGCCAGAAAGAGTGTTGGAAGTAAATAATATTGGGACATGCAAAGCTCTTACTCTAGCTGGCGTTGGAGCAGCTGTGCTCCCTGCATGTAGCGTGGCAGACTTGAGTGATCGTTGTGTCGTTGAACCGCTTAAAACATCTAGCCGTAAGACGTGGCTACTCTATGAAAAAGAGCTTACACACTTACCACAACTTCGCACATTTTTACAGATGCTTAGCGTTTAGAGGGAAAGTTGTTTTACAGACCGACAAGCTCTGGAGGAATTCCTTCATGGTCACTGTAAACGAGCAATTCACTAATCGTCACGAATTCAAAGCCTTCATCACGTAACTCCGTAAGAATTCGGTCAAGCGCTTTTACTGTTTCACTACGGTTACCCCCTGCATCATGAAACAATACAATATCACCAGGCGTTGATCCGGGTGCAACATTATTCACAATTGTGTTCACGCCGGGTCGCTTCCAATCTCGTGAGTCTTGATGCCACGACCACATAACGGTGCGATAGCCTTCTTGAGCAGCATAATCAACCGTAAAATCATCATAATACCCGCCCATTGAACGAAAGAAAATCGGTCGGACGCCGGTCGCATTCTCAATGGCCATTTCTGTAAGTTCAAGTTGATTCATAAACTCGTCCTTCGATATGCCTCGCAACGGGCGATGATCATATGAGTGGTTACCGATTTCATGACCTTCAGCCATTTCTCTTTGCAAAATCTCCGGGTAACGCTCTGCATGTTTCCCAATGACAAAAAAGGTTCCCTTTGCATCGTGCTTTTTCAGAACGTCCAAGATGAGAGGCGTATACATAGGGTGAGGGCCATCGTCAAACGTGAGCGCAATTAATTTTTTGTCTGTATGTACATTCCAAACAACTTCGCCAGATTCGATAAACTCGGCTTTTGATTTCCCGAGTACATCGTTATGCATTAAAAATATGAGCATGATCACAAAAGCGATAATTAAAAACTTTCTCATTAGCACAAGCCCCCTTTGCTTTACTCCTTTAGCTTGTGTCTGATTGCTTGTTTCATGCGTCGACGTGTGGAGATTCTATATAATAAAAACAAAATGTTTAAAAAGCTGTTGCATAAACCATACACTTGAATTATAATCTGATTATTATAACTGGGATACAATGTGTCAGAAGGGAGGCGCAAATGAAGAAAATAGAGAATTTGTCGATACGGGAGACTGTATTTCAACAGATTCGGCAAGCAATATTAATGCAAGATATACAACCAGGCGAGAAGTTAACTGAAGCAGAAATCGCAGAGCAATTAGGTGTCAGTCGGACACCGGTTCGTGAAGCGCTGCACAAGTTGGAGCAGGAGAATTTGGTTGAAATTCATCCGAGGCGTCATTGTAAAGTTATCGGTATAACACCTTCTGCGATAAGAGAAATCAACATGATTCGTGCGCAATTAGAACCAACAGCAGCTAGGCATGCGACCACTCGCTTAAGTGACCATGAGCTAAACTATATAGGTGGGCTACTCGAGAAGTCGAGGAGACATTCAGATGAAGCCGACATTAAAGGTCTCGTAGAAATTCATGATCAGTTTCATCAAACCATTGTTCAAGGGTCAAATCTTCCTAGAATCACAACAATACTAGAAAACATGCACGAATATATCGTTTCATTTCGTACTTCGTATATGTCTAGGCCAGAACTTGTTCAACGTTCAATAGTAGAACATGAAGCCATCTATTTAGCACTTAAGAATCGAGATGAAGACCTCGTTGAGGAACTATTTAAGAAGCATCTTGAAGGAATATTTGAATATGAGGATGTCGTAATCGAATCGAACCTTACAAACTAAGGGAGACAATCGTTATGCGTAAATTAACGGCGTTATTTGCAGGGCTCCTCATGATCGGTGTACTAAGCGGTTGTGGTAACCAAAGCGAACAAGTTGTACTCAAATTCGCTTATGAATTGCCGCAATCCCACCCTTGGGGACAAGGCGCTGAGCGATTTCAGGAAATTGTTGAAGAAGAATCTGATGGAGAAATTCAAGTTCAGCTTTATGGTGGTGGACAGCTCGGGGATTCCGGTAGGGAAGTACAAGAAAGCGTAGCAATAGGCACGATAGAAATGGGACTCTCATCTACACCATTGGAACAGATGAATCCATACCAGGAGATTTTCTCTTTACCTTACATTTTTTTAAATCGTGAACATGCATGGGCTTCATTAGATAGTGAGGCGGGAGATATGGTTGGAGAGCATTTGTTAGAGTATAACTTGCATCATCTTGCTTTTTGGGAAGACGGGTTTCGCCAAGTGACAAATAGTGTTCGACCTATTGAAATGCCTGAAGATTTTGAAGGTCTAAGAATACGTGTACCAGAAAGTCCTGTTCGAATGGCAACATTTTCGGCATTAGGGTCAAACCCTCTACCGATGAGCTTCTCGGAAGTGTTTACCGCTCTTCAACAAGGCACTGTACATGGACAGGAGAACCCATTGCCCGTCATAGTCAATTCATCATTTTATGACGTACAACCTTATCTGACCCTCACAAATCACGTGTACTCTCCAGCGTCTCTATTTATCAATGAGGACACTTGGCAGAACTTATCAACAGAGCATCAACAGATTATTCAAACCGCCGCTGAAGCAGGTCGAGATTTGAACAGGGACTTAAACGAAAGTGACGAGATTGCATTAGTAGAGCGACTCGAATCTGAAGGAATGGAAGTCTTTGAACTAGAGGATGTTGAGGCATTCCAAGAAGCTACTCAGCGTCTGGGAACCCGTCGTTGAAGGGTTAGGAGAAGAAGGGCAAGAGATTATAGACATGATTGAACAACTCGGAGGTGATTACCATTAAATCATTTCGAGATGTTTTATACCGGTGTATCAAATACGTCAATGTAGGAATCATGTTCTTTATGTTCTCAGTACTTTTATTGCAGTTAATAGGTAGAAATTTGTTCGATATATTGCTTGAGTGGCCTGAAGAAATGGCTCTAATGACGATGATTTGGCTTACATTTTTCGGTGCCTACCAGTGTACTGTCGAAAACACGCATCTAAAAGTAAGTTTTTTGGAAGATCGATTGTCTGAGAAGAATAAGCCTTACTTGGAATTGTTTTCGAAAGTTGCAATGTTAACGTTAGTTTTGCTCGTCACATTTAATACGTATCCGTTAATTTCCATAGTAGGAAATATAGGTACTCCTGTTATGGCAGTCCCTATGTGGGTGCCTTACAGTTTCATATGGGTATCGGCGACGTTAATGTCAATGGAGATCATATGCCAGATCATTGAGACGATTAAAAAAATTGCAACTTTCAAAACAAGTAATGAGCAAGAGGGAGAAACGGTAGGTGAAGTGAGATGACCCCGTTACTTATGCTAATTGTCATACTCATTCTCCTCGTATTAGGGGTTCCTATTGCATTCACACTTGGGCTTACTGCAGTAATGTTTATCGTTCTACAGAGTGATTTCTCACTTACATTTATGACACAGCAATTGTACCTAGGTGCAAACAGTTTTCCATTGCTTGCAATTCCGCTATTCATATTGGCGGGATCGATAATGAATTATAGTGGAATTTCTAAACGTCTAATTAATTTAGCATTATTAATTGTCGGCATCTTTAAGGGTGGACTTGCCTATGTAAATGTGGTTGCATCGGTCTTCTTTGGTGCAATTACAGGAACTGCCGTAGGTGCTAGTGCAGCAGTAGGGCAAATCGTCATTCCAGCAATGGTTGATAAAGGATACCGACGCGGTTTTTCCGCAGCAACCACTTCTGCTGGATCATCGCTAGGAATTTTATTACCACCGAGTGTTCCAATGATTTTATATGCTTCGGTTTCTGGAATTTCTGTTTCTGCACTATTTATGACTGGAATTCCTATCGGGTTAACGATTGCTGCAGGCTTTATGGTTGTTGCATACTTTTTGTCTGCCAAGCAAAAAGGAGAAATTATTGAGAAGTCTGTAAAAGTTGAGAATGTGGGCATTGAGCTACTGAAAAACATCCCTGCATTGCTCGTTCCTGTAATTATTCTTGGAAGTATCCTTACTGGAGTTGCCACACCGACCGAGTCCGCGGCTATCGCTGTTTTTGTAGGGATTGTAGCTGCACTCATCTATCGAGAAATGAGCATGAAAGATTTCTTTGTAGCCATTGAAGATAGTGTGCGGACAACGGCTTTTGTCATGTTCATCGTTGCCTGCGCAGGGTTGCTCGGTTTTGCTTTTGCAGGTTTAGGTGTGGGTCACCAGATGATGGAACCGTTGCTTCAATTTGCGAATGATCCAATTGCCGTAATGTTAATTACTAGTTTAATTCTATTTCTTGGAGGGTTAGTGTTTGACGGTACGGTTATGGTACTCGTCATCGTACCTCTATTCTTGCCTCTTGCTGATGCAGTATCCGTTGATCCGTTGCAGTTTGCTATGGTTGTTCTGATCGTGTGGTCAATTGGCCAACAAACGCCTCCTGTTGCAAGTGGTTTGTATATTACGACTGCTTTAGCGAAGGCGACGATGTGGGAGACGAGTAAATATAACGTCTGGTACATTCTTGTGTTATTAATTGTGTTATTTTTCATGATTTATTTTCCGGATTTATGCTCTATATTCCGAATTTACTCATTGATTAATGTGCTGATGGGGCTTCGTCAAGTTGGCACACACATACTATTTTATCTAAAGGAGACGATCGAATGATTTTTAACAGAATGGTGCAAACAATTGAAACACATACGTTTGGGGAGCCAACTCGAATCATTAATGGTGGTTTATTAAAGTTAAAAGGGGAAACGGTTGCTGAACAACGAGACTACATGGCGGCTAACTTTGAGTGGTTAAGAAATGCAATTATTCAGGAACCTAGAGGCCATCGAGACATGTTTGGGGCAGTCTTGTTACCACCCACTAGGGAAGATGTTGACTTCGGTGTCATTTATATGGACAACACTGGCTTTTTAAATATGTGTGGTCACGCAACGATAGGTGTTTCAACGGCGATTGTTGAACTTGGAATGGTTGAAGTAACAGGAGAAGAAACATCTCTCGTATTGGAAACACCGGCTGGACTTGTGTATCCAAAAGTAAAAATGAAAAATAACCGTGCAGAAAGTGTTCGTTTTGAAAACGTCCCTGGCTTTCTAGAACATCAAGATCTTGAAGTAGAGGTCGAAGGCTTAGGTACGATCAAAACAGATATTAGTTATGGGGCAACTACTTTGCCTGGGTGGACATCGCACAGCTAGATACGAAAATTCATGTATCCAACGGTATGCAGTTGAAAGAATACGCTAGAAGAATTAAAGAAGCGGTAAATCAAAAGGTAAGTGTACAACACCCAACAAAAGATTATATCAATTACATTGATATTGTTACCTTCTTTGGCGAACCGACACTTGAGGAAGCTACGTATAAAAATGTTCATGTATTTAGTGATCGACAAGCGGATCGTTCACCAGGTGGAACAGGTACGACAGCAATGGTTGCTCGCATGGTAGGACGAGGCGAGATGAAAATTGGCGAGGAAATTGTAAGTGAAGGGTTTGTCGGAGGTACGTTTACTGGACGAGCGCTTGAGAGCGTCAAGTTAGGTGAAATGGATGCGGTTCGAACGGAAGTAGAAGGAACAGCGTTTATCAATGGTTTCCAGAATATATTAATGGATCCGAATGATCCGTTCCGTGGCGGTTTTATCGTGAACTAATTGTGCATATGAAAAAAGGGGGGATGAGCATGCGCTCATCCCCCCCTTTTTTCTTTTTTAAGAAACGACCGAAGACTTTAATCGAGCGGGTCGGTTTTTAAGTTTGAAAAATGCCGGTTGAGTTTTTGCAATAAGAAGAATCACACCAAATGTAATGAGTGTTTCTGGCACAAGGTATGAAGTATTATAAATAGCTGAGTAGAGCCAGACGTTCCATCCCTCTGGCGCATATTCGCCAAACCAAACTCCACCGGAGATGATGTGGGCGACGAGACGGAAAAATGATGCAAAGAAAAGGCCGAACAGTGCCCATCGGATGTTTAGTTCTCCTTTTTTGTTCCTGAAAGCAAATGCACCCGCCAGTCCTAATACGGTAAAGGCAACTGGATAGTCTAATAGAAATTGGATGGGGTGAATCATCGAGCTTCCTAAGATTAACTTAATGACACCAACGAGTAGCCCTGTCATCAGACCAACTTTTAAGCCGCGCCGAAATGCCATGACAAAGATCGGCAACATAACAAGGGAGATCGAGCCTCCCATGACCCACGGACCCGCAAACTCAATGCGGTCTAAGATGAGCGCGAGTGCGACCATGAGCGCTGTTTCCACCATGATTAACGTTCTTGTTGCATAAAAAAATCCCCTTTTTGTTTCCACAGGGGGATGCAGGTCCGCACATTAAACGTCGTAATGTGCTCTCCCACTTCCCTACGCTGGTGTTACCCAGATCAGGTTCTAAGAGTCGGGAACGAGTCCCTCTCAGTCTTGCGACACCCCTAGTGGTTGATAATATTCAGACGAATATAGTATATCTTATAGTACAATGAAAGCCAAGCTGTTTTTGGGGAGGTCACGTATGCATAAAGCAATTTTGTTTGACTTAGATGGCACATTACATAACCGACCGAAATCATTGGTAACTTTTTTTCGAGATCAATGCGAGCGTTTCTCAATGAATGTCGATCTGAATAGGTTTGTCGAATTGGACAATGAGGGGATGCGCTGGAAGGATGAGGTATATGAGCAGTTAGTCAAAGAATATCAGTTGCCATTAGACCCTCAACAACTACTAGCCGATTATGTTACTCTGTTTCCGAGGTTCGCACAGCTGTATCCTGACGTTGAGCACACACTGGAACAATTAAAGGCAAAGGATTATAAACTCGGAATCATCTCAAACGGAAAGAAAGGCTTTCAACGAGCGGTATTCAATTCTTTAAGTATTAATGAATATTTTGAATCAGTGATCATTTCAGATGAGGTTGGCTTAAGAAAGCCGGATGCCCGAATTTTCGCATTAGGTATAGAGCAGTTGAACGTACAGCCTGAACAAGCCTTGTATGTTGGGGACCAGTACGACACTGATATTATCGGAAGTCGTAACAAGGGCTTGAAAGCGGCTTGGAAAACGAACGAACAAGTGGATAGTGACGCACATTTCCAGTTTTCATCTTGGCGTCAATTCATACCTAAATTACAACAGTTGGAGGGTGAAACATGGTCATCCGCAAAGCAAAAGTAGAAGATGCCCGGGGCATCGCGCACGTGCATGTGCAAAGTTGGAAAACAACATACTGGGGTATTGTTCCACAAACTTATCTTGATGAGTTGGATGAAACAACGAGAACAGAACATTGGGTAAAGATCATTACAGAGGTGAACAATACGAAGGTAGCCACGAATGAAGAGGGGAAGATCGTAGGCTTTGTCCATTATGGGCGTTCTGAGCGTTATGCGGCGGATGGACAAGTGTACGCCTTATACTTATTAGAATCTTATCAACGAAGAGGCATCGGCGCCCAACTACTAGAGGCGGCTAAAACGGAGTTTCAACGACAAGGTTGGCATACGTATGCGGTTGAGGCGCTCGTCGATAACCCGTCGATGGCATTTTATCGCAACAATCACCCCGTGCATTATTTGCTCAGTTCGTTTACAATTCATGGAAAGGTTCTTCGCGAGTGGGTCATGACATTTAACGTTTGACCCCTCCCGAACCAACGTAAGGAGGAAGCGAAGTGTACGAACGAAAGCCTCAGTTCGAATGCCTTGTGCCATTGAATGAAACGGCACGAGGAGAAAGAAAAGCAACACTTGTCATTAAAAACGCCAAACTCATCAACGTAGTATCTGGTGAAATCTTAGAAAATACAGATGTGGCGGTATGTGAGTCTAGGGTTGCATATGTTGGGGAAAACGCTGATCACACAGTTGGTGACGATACAGAAGTGATTGATGCAAATGGAAAATACTTATCCCCAGGCTTTATTGATGGGCATTGTCACATTGAAAGCAGTCAAATTACCCCGGCGCAATTTGCGAGGGCAGTATTGCCAAAAGGCACAACGAGTGGCTTTTTTGATGCCCATGAAATTACGAATGTTCTTGGTTTGGACGGTCTTAAACTGATGCTCGAAGAGGCGCGGAAAACGCCGATGGCGGCCTATATGCAAGTGGCATCGTGCGTGCCGTCAACGAGTGCAGAGTTTGAAACCAATGGCGCGTCGATTGGCCCGAAAGAAGTGAAAGAGGCATTTACTTGGGGAGACGATATGGTTGCGCTCGGTGAGGTGATGAATTTTCCTGGTGTCGTTTACGGTGACGAAAAGATGATGGGTGAGCTCGAAGAGACGCTTAAAGCAGGCCGAGTAGCTGATGGTCATTATACGTGGGAACCAGATTCCGTTCGCTTGTCAGCATACGCGAGCACTGGCATTAGTGGTGATCATGAAGTGACAACCGCTGAAGATGTCATTGCACGCATTCGCCTCGGACAATACGCGAAGATGCGTCGAGGTTCTGCGTGGCATGATGTTGCAGAGACCATTAAAGCGCACACAGAACACGGTATTAATACACGACGAATGATGCTCGTCACCGATGATCGAAGCCCAGAATCGCTCGTTGATGAAGGCATATGGACTTTGTTATTCGCCACGCCATTGAACAAGGGGTTCACCCTGTCGTCGCCATCCAAATGGCGACGATCAATACAGCTGAAAGATTCGGATTGAGTCAAGATGTCGGAATGATTGCTCCCGGTCGATTTGCTGATTTCGTATTGCTCGAGGGCAAGCTAGAGGACGTTCATGTGGATGTAACGATTTGTGCTGGGACAGTCGTTGCTGAAAACGGAAAAACGGTTGTTGAGATTAAAGGAATCGAGTGGCCAGAGTTTGCGACCCGCTCGGTTCACCTGAAGCGTGACGTGCGACGGAGCGACTTTGAAATCGAGGCACCAACTGTTGTAGACCGCGTGACGGTTCGAACCATTCATGTTCAAGAGAATCAAGTTGGAACGAAAGAAAAGCACGTGAATGTCGCGACGAAGAATAATCAAATCCAACTCGGCAATGAGCTTTGTAAGATGGCAATTATTGAACGCCATGGCGTAAACGGGAACACAGGTCTAGGTATTCTAAGCGGCGTGGGATTTCAACGGCCTGCCGCTATTGCAATGACCGTCGCCCATGATTCGCACAATCTCATGGTGATTGGCAATGACGATGATTTGATGGCCCAAGCTGCAAATCACGTTGCGAGTCACCAAGGAGGAATTGCGTTTGTATCAGGTGATGAAGTGACGATGTTGCCATTACCTGTTGCCGGTCTTATGTCTGACCAACCGTATGAAGAGGTCGCCAACACATCAAAGAAGATTAGTGAAAAGCTAGCAGAAGCAGGTTGTACGATGAACTATGCGTTCATGACACTCTCGCTCCTAGCACTCGTTGTTATTCCAGAAATCCGTTTATCGGATACCGGGCTAGTAAGAATTGGCGATCAAGGCTTTGAAAAAGTCGGATTGTTTGTGGATTGAAAAAAGTGCGAGCCCCTTGGCTCGCACTTTTTAAATATATTGATGTGTGTACTCGAGTGAAAAACAATCCGTACGTTCAATCCAATCTTTTAGTAAATACAAGTGAGAACCACCGATGAGGACAACAATGCGTTCTTCGCCGGTATGGGCCAGACGAGCAATGTTTGCGAGTATCGTTAAGTTCCTTTCATACCACCAATTAACCCAGTGCAACCCAACATGTTGCTCAGCATTTGAAACAGTTAACATTTGCGTGTACATTTGATCTAACTTTTGTGAGAGCTCCATGTTGTTCGCTCTTTTAAAGCGATTGTAAACAGACAGTTCTTGTGATGCAGCTTCTTCTTTTAACATCGGTTCTAATTGATTGGTTTGGAAAGATTCGTAAAAATGAGGCAAATGATCACGTGCCCAAGCTAACGCATCTCCGATTCCATATGTGGGATTTTCTCCCAAATGGTCAATGGCGTGGATTCGTTTCGCTTGTAGTCGAAAGCCAATTTGCTCAATTTCCGTACCATTTAGTATGTGTTCTCCGGTCAAATACAATCTGTAGCGTTCCTCTAACTCTGCTTGCTTTTTTTGATCGAGTTCTACCGCAACGTCTGTCGGTTCAAAGGCAGAAAGTGCACGGACAATCCCGTCAATCGATTGTTCCGTCTCGTCATCAAAACGATGAACTCCTTGATGAATTAAGTCTGGACTCTCATCGAAGTGGAACGTTCCGGCGAGCAATAGCGTAGGTTTCTTCATCTTAGCACCATCCAATCGTTTGATTGCTGAATGAAAAGAAAGATGTTACGTTAGAAAGAACAATGAGGTGAGAAAGTCATGACAGTCCAAGAACTTGAACAGCAGTTGCGAATGCTCAAATCTGATTATGCACGGGTGCAAGGAGATCTGGAAAAGATCGAATCCATCGGGGGAAATCCCCGCCCGGTTACTCGACAGTTGAAGCAATTAGAAGAAGAAATTCATGAAACAAGGCAAAAAATTCATGCAAATTCAAATGAAGAATAGGTAGTATGCTAACGCAAGGATGAGAACACTCATCCTTGCAGTTTTTTATAATAGCTCTTTTAAAGCGGTGCGAACGGTAGAAAACGTTCGGAATGTTGATGTATTGACGCCTCGCAAAACACTTTGCTGAGCCATGTTCGGGCGAATTCCTGTAATGATAAGTTCTGTACCCATTAATGTCAGCATGCTTTGTAAAGACGCTAGTTTCGTACCGAAATCTTCCTCAAATGTATGCAGTCCAGACACATCAATGATCAGTTGTTCTTCTCCTTCTGTGTTTACCTGCTCTAACACTTGAGCGGTCATCATCTGCCAACGCTCTTCGTGAATGACACCAACGAGCGGGAGGACGGCAAGGCCTTCGCTTAACGGAACGACAGGTGTGGATAGATCACGTATTTCTTCCAACGATTCTTCTAATCTTTGCTCCGCTTCTTTTCTGCGTGTAATGTCCTTTTGGACACCAACAAAATATTCTTTGCCAGCTGAATCGACATATACAGGATTAATTAACAACTCATTCCAAAATGCTTGGCCAGATTTTGTATAGTTCATCATCTCTACATAAACAGGTTGATTGGCTGCCAAGGAACGGCGAAGCTTTTGCACATCCGCCTCGTCAGTATGCTCCCCTTGTAAAAACCGACAGTTTTGACCGATAATATCCTCGGCAGCGTAACCGGTCAATGTTTCAAAGCCGCGGTTCGCGTAGATGATCGGATTATCGTCTACACTAGGATCGGTAATGACAATGCCAACTTCGGTATGGTCAAGAACGGATGTCATAAGATCCGTAAATTGCAGATTCGCAACAATCGTCATGTCATCCTCTTGTAGAATTCTTCTGCAGATAATAAAGAGAAGTGAATCGTGCTCATCCTCACCTTCAGTAATTTCCGCTGTAAAAGACAGGGCTTCCCCATGCTTATTCACCAAAATTAAAGCAGCCCCCGGTTCTTCAAGAAGCAGTGACACGTCAGATTTGGTTACTTGTGCTAAAGCTTTGTTTTGGAGCTCATCAACTGTATAGTGTAGTTGGTCACGAAAAGATTGGTTGCTATAACGAATTGTGAAAGTGTTATCTACGACAATGACTGGATCTTTATATTTATCGATAAAGCTCTTAAACAAGCAGTTTCACCCTTTACTTATAAATTACTATCAGTTTACCATTGTTGGTGATAAACTTTCCACTCACAATCGAATCCAAACAACAATCACGTATTATACGCACGCAAAAAAGACCACCTGTGCCATGATGGCACAGGTGGGGATTATCATTCACTGCTTGCGGCAGATTCTTCTTCAGCTTCTTCAGGGACGATTTGTTGCTCATGTGGCGGCTTGATCCGTTGTTCATCGTCTGGGTCGAAGAAGTGAGCTTTATTCATATCAAAACCGAGTTCTAATTGATCGCCTTGTTGAATGTTGCTACGCGGGTTTACAATTCCGACAATTTCTTGCTCGCCGACTTTCGTGTAAAGCACGGCTTCGGAGCCGGTTAATTCAGCAAGGTCAATGGTGACGGCAGCTTTAGAGTCGCTCATTTGGTTTAAGAACGCTTCTTCATCATGAAGGTCTTCTGGACGGATGCCGAGAATGATGTTTTTGTTGTCGTACGGTTTTAAGTAATCAAGTTTATCTTGAGGCAACTTCAATGAAATGTTGTCATCAAACCAGAAGTAGCCGTCTTTTAGCTTGCCATTCAAAAAGTTCATTGAAGGTGAGCCGATGAAGCCACCAACGAAGACATTTTCAGGATACAAATACACTTGCCTCGGGGCTCCGATTTGTTGAATGAAGCCATCTTTCATGACAACGATCCGAGAGGCCATCGTCATCGCCTCTGTCTGATCGTGGGTGACGTAAATGGTCGTTGTTTTTAATCGTTGATGTAGTTTAATAATTTCTGAACGCATTTGTACACGTAACTTTGCATCTAAATTTGATAGTGGCTCATCCATTAAAAATACTTTCGGGTTACGAACGATCGCTCTTCCAAGTGCCACACGTTGGCGCTGACCACCGGATAACGCTTTTGGTTTACGGTTAAGGTAGTCTTCTAATCCGAGAATCTTAGCCGCATTATCCACACGTTCTTTAATGTCAGGTTTCTTGAATTTACGAAGTTTCAAACCAAATGCCATGTTGTCAAACACGTTCATATGTGGATAGAGTGCATAGTTTTGGAATACCATTGCGATATCGCGATCTTTCGGCGATACGTCGTTTACAAGATTATCATCGATGTATAGCGAACCTTCTGAAATCTCTTCTAATCCAGCAATCATACGAAGCGTTGTAGATTTCCCGCAACCAGATGGTCCGACAAATACGATAAATTCTTCATCTTTAATCTTTAAATTAAAGTCAGTTACTGCGGTTACATCCCCGTCGTATCGCTTGTAAATATGGTCCAATTGAATTTCTGCCATAAAAAAATCTCCCCTCATCCACGTTTGAAAATTATTTGATTATTCTAATCGTAAACGTTTTCAATGGGAAAGGCTATGAACAAACTGACCAAAATCTAAACCGAGACTTCGTCAATATGCACGAAAGGAACCGCTTCTCCGGTTAACCATAGGGCAAGATATACAGCAGTTGTGAGGGAGAAGTGCTGAAATACTGGCCCGGCTTGCTCTTGAAATTTGTCTAACCGGTATTGCAACGTATTACGATGAATGTGAAGTTGCCTCGCGGCTTTTGTAAGATTCATTTGTGAATGCAAATACGTAAAAATCGTTCTTCTAAGCTCATGATCAGTGTTTTGTAGGAGTGATTGTTGCCATTGGGTGAGCGCTTTATGAGAATGAGTTTTTACTAAGTCAATTAAAGGGGCATCGGTCGCATTAAAAGATCGACGATGTTGAAACCAAGAAATAAAAAGGTGAAACCGTTCCCGTTCTGCATGAAACATTGCTTTTGCTTTCGAAATGTCGGTGTACGCGCGTGTCACATAATCGTGAACATCTACACTCAAATCTTCCGCTAATGCTTGGAAGGTCGACTGAACGAGGGCAATTTGTTCCGCATGTGAAGGAGTGGAACGTTCAACAATTAATACCCCTTCTTGATCATTTGTCCAAACGACGGAACCGTAGTGGCGAAGCGCCTCAGTAAGTGCACCGCTATGATCAGTAGACGTGTTTAAGTAGTAAAAAATAAAAACATAATCACTATTTTTCATATGTTCGGGAAGGTTGTTGGCATCTTCTAATAATAATTGATACCAGCGTAATTCCGCTTCCGATTGTGAAAGCTCACTAAGCGTGACTCTTTGGAGAAACGTATGGAGCAAACCGCGCTCTTCTGTAGAGACCGTTTTAGGGAATCCGACGAGCTCTTTACGATCTGTATAAAACCAAAGAAATTCATTCGGATCGTCGGTATGTGTTGGGTCCAAGACTAATTGATCGTTGTATAACTTCATAAGTTGAGAACGCATAGAGAAAGCACCCGCCTTTGTTAGAGTGTAACACGGCGAGTGCCCGGAATGGTTATTCAGATAAGACATGTTTTTCGATGGCTTTTGCGACACCATCTTGGTCATGAGTGTCTGTCGTGGCATTCGTTTGACTTTTGATGAAGTCATCTGCATTTCCCATTGATATGCTAAATCCAGATGTGTTAAACATCGACAGGTCATTGTAGTTATCCCCAATAGCAAATGTATCCCCAATGTTTACTTCTAAATGTTTGGAAATGAGCTCTAGCCCGTTTCCTTTTTCCACACCTGCAGGCATAATTTCAACGTTATCTGTACCTGATGAAGTGAATAGTAGATCCTCGTCTGACTCCCATTTGTTGCGAATGCTTTCTAACCGTTCAGGGAATAGCGATAGCACGAGAAACTTATAAGGCGTAAAGTCTTCGGTGAGAATGTCTGACGGATGCTGGAGCGTCTGCAATCCCATCTTCTTAATTTGACGATCTGCTTGCGTTCGAATCGCTTCTTTCACCTTATCGGTATCATCATGTGAATTAGAATAGTCTTCAAGTTCATTCAAGAAATACTGATACGAATCTTTAGAAGCGTAATGCCCGTTTGACGTGCTCAAATGATAATAAAACTTTTGGTCATTCAACCATGTGCCGACTTGTGCGGCGGTTTCACGGTCTAGCCGTTCCTCTTTTAAGATGTGGCCGTGTTTGTCAGCGACAATTGCACCGTTCGCACAAACATAGCCATCTGCCGGAATGCCTGCCTCATGAACGATGTCGCGCGCATCGGTCAAACTTCTACCTGTCGCAACGACAAAGTAATGATCCTTTTGTAGCGCATGGATCACATCTGTTGTATACGTTGAAATGTGACGATCCGAATGAAGAAGCGTTCCATCCATATCAATTGCAACGAGTTTCATGTTGTTTTCTCCACCCATCTTTTATCTATTTTTACATGTTCATTATACGAGAGTTCGATCATTTTTCAGCGAATGGGCGTATGGAATATAAAGCTTGTTCCAAAGTGAGGTACGTTGTAGCATCTTTGAATTTAATCCCGAGTCGTACAATCGTTTGTGATAATTCTGGTCGCATACCTGATAAAGTAACGGTAATTCCGAGCAGTTTTAGCGCATTGATAAGATTGGAAAGGTGTTGCGCGAACCATGTGTTAATGGAGTTAATACCTGACAAATCAATGACTATATAGGAAAGATTTAATTCGGTTGCTCGTTCGAGAGTTTGTGAGTGTAGGTGTTGTGAACGTTCATCGTCTAAATCCCCGATGATTGGAAGAACAGCGATATTCTCCCAAACAGGAACGAGCGGAATAGAAAGGGCGTGCATCTCTTTTCTCGTCAGTTCCAGTGCATGAACTTGAAAGCTGATATAATGGGCGCTCACTTGTTCGACGAGTAACTCTGTTCTTGTGGATAGGTGATGAACAATCGTAAACGCATCTCGAGCAGTTAAGTCTTCTATAGAAACATGCGTCTCAAAAAGGTGCTGAAATGTCTCGCGATAAGCCCGTAATAAAGCAAACAACGTTTGAGAAGAGATTCGATGATTAATAAAAAAATCGACGATTTGCTTTGCCCATTTTTGAATGGTTGCATGATTGTTCGTTAAGTTCTCCTCAGAGGTCATCATGTCAAACCATTGCTTGTGATAAGGCTCTAATGAAGGTAAATCGTCGCCTAGGAATTTTGTAGGTGACTTTTCACGAAGTGTATGTACTAATTGATCTCGCCAATTGTCTGCTTGAGTATGCAATGAAATGAGCTGTTTGGAATAGTGATGGTCTGACAAGCTAGATCCCTCCCGCGTATTGAATCTATAAAAACTCATTATGAACCGTTCCCTTTCTCAGTTTAATATAAACACCAGATCAGAAAATTTCACACTTTTTTAAAAAGATGTTAAGCAATCTATGAACAATTACAAGAAAACTTCAAGCATTGTGAAAAAACCTCAAAAGTCATTCAATACTGAATATCTTTCTGTTATCGTGGGTATTAATCAAGTAAGCAACACAAACTTACGAAATAATTTAAGGAGGAGAATATAATGAATAAGAAACTTATGTATGGAATGTTGTCAGGTGTATTTGCCGTAGGTATGCTCGCTGCATGTGGAGACGTAGATGGTGGTGACGACCCAATGGGCGAAGACGACGACATGGGTGGAGAGCTAGATGATGGTGGTATGGACGATATGGACGATGACGACGGAGATGCTTAATCCGTCCATCTAAAATAAAAACACCCCTTGATTGTACGAATACAATCAAGGGGTGTTTTTTGTGTAGCAGAAACGCTCGTGTATGTGAGCTTCATAACGTGCCATCCTAGTCGCCAAAGAAAGTACTCTAAAAAGCAATGGAAGCAGTTCAGCGTGAACTGCTTGCTCGGGGAAAAGGGATAGGGTTCGTGGCACAAGGGGTGCCTGCCGTATTTTTGTTAAGGAAGGTGGGCGTATGCGGAACAGACTGAGCGCCGCGCCGAATTTTGTTCCGGAGATAGGGCGTGTGCGGACCAGAATGAGCATCGCGCCGAATTTTGTTCCGGAGAGAAGGCCTGTGCGGACCAGAATGAGCGTCGGGCCAAATTTTTT